>NZ_JAVIMT010000030.1:0-13475 GCF_031196675.1 Acinetobacter sp. 148
CCATCTCATTCCCTTTGCAAGCGAAAATTAAAATTTAATGACTCGAGCGTTTATTTTTAAATCAACACCAATGTTAAGCTTCTGTTTTATATCAATAATTATTTTAATTTTTTATTTTTGACTTAAATAAGCCAGTATCATGCTTGATAATTCTCGCTTAAGTTGTTGTTCTGAGATAAGAAAATTGTTTTGGCTTACATAACGCATCATCGTAAAAAGCGTACTATTAATAATTACAAAGGACTTATGCTTCACCTGTTCGAAGTCCCATTGATGAGGATTTCTACTGAATGTATATAACCCTACTTCAAAAAAATGCTTTTCTAAAATCTGAGCAGCTTGCGAATGACTATAGTCATGCCAATGTTTCAACACTTCTATAAAAAATCCATGATCGGCTTTTAATGCATTAAATCCCAACTCTATTGCTAAGGGAATGAGCAGCTCTAAAGGAATGTTTCCTTGCTGTATAACTAATTCTTTAAGTTGTTGCCCCAACAATTCGCTTTTACGGCGCAATAGTTCTTCTATGATTTGAACTTTATTCTCAAAGTATTGATAAATCGAGCCAACACTTACTCCAGATTTCTCTGCAATTTTAGGTGTCGTCGTATGTAGTAATCCATACTGGGCGATACACTGCTGTGTCGCCTCTAAAATATGATCAACAATAATTTTTGAACGCTGTTGCTGTGGGGCTTTTCTCATCGTTTTTTATTCGTTAAATGCGAATTGAATGCGAATAATTATTCATATTAGCCTATTTATTATTCAGTTCAATAAGTAAGTAACGATATGCAAATGATTAGCCCGACTCGACTTGCTTCTTTTAATGACATGCAAGACAGTAATTTCTTTACTCAGTTTTTAAATATCTGTTGTGAAAAACCAGTACAACCAAGCTATACGGAATATGTGTCTTTACAACATGCCCTTTATGAAGGGGATATTGAAATGGACAAGGTGATTGATTGGATTATGCAAAATCCCAAAGATCACCGAATAATTTTTGAGAAGATATTATTTCAAGGCCGTGATGAACTCTCTGAGCCTATACCTACTGAGTTAGAGAATTTCTTTAATTACATTGAACAAAAGCCTGAATGGTTAGATCAGCGCCAAATCGATGAGGCTGTTAAATTTACCCATCGTTTAGGAATAAATAATGGTTTTATTCTTAGAGATTTATCCTTAATGGCGGGATATTTATATCCGGGATTTAATCAACCCCTAATTTTAACGGGTGCATTAAAAAAAGAAGCGGGAACACGTTTAGCAGAAACCACAAAATGGTGGGTGGATATTACTGAACCTCAAGGGCTTTCTCGTTTGAGTGCAGGTTTTACGTCAACGATTTATGTTCGCTTTATTCATGCACTCGTTCGCCGGCAATTAAAAAAGTCTGACCGTTGGGATAGTGAGGTTTGGGGAATTCCTCTTAATCAATTTGATTTAGCAATGACTAATTTGGCTTTTAGCAGTGTCGTTTTACTCGGTATTAGAGCTTTAGGTATATGGCCAACAAAACAAGAGGCAAAGAGTTTTTTACATTTCTGGCGTTATGTTGGTTGGTTAATGGGTATTGATGAAAAATGGCTTATTCAGTCTGAACCTGAGGGTTGGAGGTTACTTTACTGGATGCAGTTTGCTCATCCTCGCTCCGATCACAGCAGTATTGAATTAGGATTGAGCTTGTCGAAAGAACCTTTTGAGAGAAAATATCTGCATTTACGCTCTTTACAGCAGAAACTTGCTTATCGACAACATTTGGAACTTACCCAATTTTTTATTGGTAAGAAAAGAATGAAACTACTCGGATTGCCTCAGCAATCTGCCTCATGGTTTGCTTATTATTTAATTGTGCGTAATTTACTACTTTATAATGGCGCAAAGCTTTCACCAAAAGTTGAAAAGTTTTTATCTAAATCAGGCCGTAATATACAAAAACTTGGCTTAACGCTGTATCAGAATCAAGGTAAGGCAAAAACCTTAGCAAGTATGCATCAATAATTCTGGAATCTAAAAAAGCAAAAAATGGAAGCCCGTTATCCAGACTTCCATTTTCAACTATTAAGAACCTTATTGAGCTGATGAACTATGCATTTCAGCGTGATTCATTTGCTCATGTGACTCCATCATCTGCTTCTTTTTTTGACTTGGCATGTAGTCAGGCTCATTGTTGATGGCCAAGTAAAAAATAATCATAAACAATACACTCAAGATAGAAGCCACAATAAGTAACTTCCATCCCCACCAAGACTGTTCAGGCGATAATTTATTAGTCATTTCATTTCTCTCATTAAATTAATAATTTCAGTTCTTTAATTCGCTAAAGCTTATTAAAACTTCATACTCATACGAACCCAGTAATTTCTTCCGATATTGTTAAACTGCTCTTCGCTCGCAAATCCAAAGCCTGCACTACCCGCTTTATTTAAGTGTTCGGTATAGGTCTTATCTAATACGTTATCAATGCCAACAGAGACATCAATATCTTTACGAAGGTTATAACTTCCGTTTAAAGAAAGTGTTGAAAAACCTTTACTTGGTTTTAGGTCATATCCCACGATATTACCTTGATGTAGACTCACACGGTTTTGCTCAGCAACAGCTCGCCATAACAGACCTAAGTTATATTTGTCAGCCACATAGCGAATATTTAAACGACCTTCTAAAGGTGAAATTTGAGGTAGAGGTTTGTCATCTGTGGTGTTTTTGCCCCACGCATACATCGCACTCAAATCTGCCTGAATACGGTCAGTGAATTGGTACCCAATACCCGCTTCTGCACCAGCGATGGTTGCATCGACATTTTTGGCTCCCGCAGTAATATCATGGCTCATATCATGTCCATCCATTCCCATACTTGGGTGATGGTGGTAACTCATTAATATGTAGTCATCTACTAAACCTGCATAGGCAGAAGCCCATGTGTTTAAAGCACCATGTTGTTGCTGAAAACCCAGGTCCAACTGTAGTGTTTTCTCAGGATTCACACCGTTAAAAGTATTGGTTGAACCCGCATTACCATGTTTAGGCGAGAAAAGTTCCCAATAATCAGGCATACGCTCTACATAACCTAAACCAATATAACTTTTTAGGTCATGCTCAGGATGTTGATTTTCCCAGCGAACAAATGCGCTTGGCAAAGTCTTTTCAAGCTTCGTGTTAAAGCCTTTTGCTTGAGAATCAGCACGTTCATCTTCAACTGTGACTCGATCTAAACGTGCACCTGTAACCAGCTTATTTTGACCGCTCCATTGATAACCAAGTTCACCAAAAGCGCCGTATGATTGAAAACGCATATCTTGACGATATGGAACATTCATAGAAGGCATTGTTGGCGATGACATGCTGCCACCATGTTTATTAAATTGAGAGTCAACGCCTGTGATCAAACTCCATTTGTTCCATTCAGAAGTCATTGCCAAACGTGAGTTTAATGTACGGCGTGTCACTTGCATGGCCATTGCATTTGGCATCAGCATGGTCATACCACCATGATTCATTTCAACTAATGGTGGTGTACGCAAGCTAAAGTTATCCATAATATGGTCGTTATAGCTATAGTTCACCTGCCCTTCAATTTTCTTGATCACATCAGTGATATTTTTCTTTTCAAAACGAAGCCCTAAACTTTCACGCGCAAACTGAGAACCATCCATTGAACGTCCAGCATAAAGCGATTCACCATCAGATTTTCCACCCGTGATTTCGACCCACGTGTTTTCATCTGGAGTAAAGCCAAGCGCTACATCAGCATTCCACTTTTTCCATGCTGATGGCACGGTATTGCCATCACCATCTTGATAACTATTCGATTCTGAACGGTTGGCATTTAAACGGATATATTTTTTCTCATCGCCAACAGCCGCTTCAATATTATGGTCAATACGCCCATATGAACCTAGCAAGACACTCGCTTGACCGCGATAGGGTTTTTCAGAGATAAGCTTTTCAGGCTGACGTTCAAATAGAACTGTTGCAGCTGAACCAGTATTGGCATATTGAACCGTTTGTGGTCCCTTAATCACAGAAATCCGGTCATAACTTTCTGGTGAAATATAAGAAGTTGGAGCATCCATTCGGTTTGGGCAGGCACCCAAGTTCTCTGTGCCATCCGTTAGAATTTTAATACGTGAACCAAACATACCCCGGAATGTCACATCACCATTTGTTCCACCGCTTTGAATTGAATTAAAACCCATAATACTTTGCAGATAGTCTGCGCCATCTGTAGCAGGTACTGGCTGAATCGGTTGCTTTGGGTCTGCATGTACGATCAGACCATTTGCATCGTTGCCTTGCTGTGCTGTAACAACAATAGGTGCTAATGAGTGAAGCGCTTTGGTATCGGCATCATTTTTTTCTGATTCGGCAAACACTAGACCCGAATGAGAGACAGCAAGCATCGCAACCCATAAAGGTTGTAGTAAAAATTTAGAATGTGGCATTTTTTATACGCTCTAAAACATAAATAAAGTGATATCGAAGTCAGTTAAGACCCCAACAAAAATTGCTTTTATTTATGCAAATAGAGGCGGCGCACGTCCTTGCGGGAGTAGGAAAAGTCGCTGTAGCGCAAAGTAAACATGCCGGAAAGCTTGTTGATACGCGACTAAGCGAACTTGTATACGAACAAGCACCTCTTTTACGCCAAATTCAGGTGGTAAAACCAAATTGGCATAAACGGTACAATATTGACACTGATGGTTTGCATCATGGTGATCATGATGGTCAGGTACTTGCGCCTGTTCGATATGATGCTGGTGATGTGAATGGTGCATGGCATGTGACATGGCTTCCGTCTGTGCTTTTGGTTTAAGCAAAGCACGGGTAATAGTTTCACAGACCGGAGCAATTTGATATTGCTTCGGTAATAGCGGCTGTAGAAATACCGCAATCTGTAAAAATACTGCTGCACAGGCAAGCAGCAAACCACTACGAAAAACCAAAAATCACATCCACACTATATTGGTGTTTGAAAAATATTAACGTTTTACCGCAACTTTTTCACGTTCGCGTTGGCGAACAATTTTTTCGACTTTTTCACGCGCACGCTGACGCTTAAGTGGTGACAAATAATCCACAAACAATTTGCCATTTAAGTGATCCATTTCATGTTGGATACAAACAGCGAGAAGTCCGTCAGCTTCTATCTCAAATGCTTGACCTTCAAGGTTAATTGCCTCAATTTTCACGCGTGACGGGCGATCAACTTTGTCGTATATTTGTGGCACTGATAGACAGCCTTCTTCGTACGGCTGCGTCTCTTCAGTCAGCGGAGTTACTTTGGGGTTAATGAAAACCATAGGTTCATCTTTAGATTCAGACAAATCCATGACGATAAGCTGAATATGACGATCGACCTGAGAAGCTGCTAAACCGATACCTGGTGCCGCATACATGGTTTCAAACATATCTGCTGCAAGTTGACGAATTTCATCAGTAACTTCTTCAACGGGCTTAGCAATGGTACGAAGACGGGGATCAGGAAAACTTAAAATAGGTAATAAGGCCATACTGTCGTCCTCACTTATGCCATTGATTGAAAAACCAAATGAAGGAAATACTTCATCGAAAAATTGTGTGTAAGCCGCCCATTATAACGCAACTGCACACATAATTTTTAGGAATTATCATAATGAAAAAGGTTTTTGACGGCATGGTTAATTTTCATGCCTTGGGGATAAAGAAGCATTTACTTGCTTTGGCGCTCTGTACAGGTGTCGCAATCGGTACGATAGCAGAGGCTCATGCAACCAGTCCGAACCATAATCCACCCTCACTAAAAAGTAATGCACCCAATGTATATGTTGTAAAACGTGGGGATACTTTATGGGATATTTCAGGACATATTCTAAATAAACCATGGCGTTGGCCTGAAATCTGGGCGAGCAACCAACATGTTAAAAATCCGCACTGGATCTATCCGGGTGACCGATTACTATTATGTAGCCTAGATGGGCGTCCTTTAGTCGGTAAAGATGAGGGTGACGGCTGTGTCGGTATTATCCGTCGCTATACAGGTCAAACCACAAACCTGCAACCACAAGTTCACGTCGAAGCATTAAATAATAGCGTTCCGGTTATTCCACTTGAACATATTAAACAGTGGTTAGAGAACAGTACTATTTTACCAGCCGACTCAATTACCAACACACCTTATATTGTTGGTACAGCCGATCAACGGGTACTTGCAGGAAAAGGCCAGACCATTTACGCACGAGGACAAGGCTTAATTAATGGGCAGCGTTATGCCGTTTACCGAGAAGGTGAACCTTACTATTTCACAGACAATAAAGGTAAAAAGCATAGTTTAGGGATTGAGCTACTACAGGTTGCTTCAGGTGTTGCGGTATCTTCTGAAAAAGATATTACTACATTAGAACTAACAGATAGTTATAACGCTGAAGTACGTCGTGGCGATCGTGTTATGCCTGAAGAGCAAGCTACTTTGCCAACATTATTTTACCCAGTAGATGCGAAGCAAGTGACGGATGGTGGCAAGATTATTCGTGTCATGGGTTCAATTGGTAGAGCTGCAAAAAATAGTGTAGTGACTTTGGACTGCGGTACAACCCAGGGCGTTCAAGTAGGCCAAGTTTTTGATATTACTCAACAAGGTGAATCAATTCGCGACCCTAAAACCAAAGAAGTAATTCAACTTCCTGGCCAACAAATTGGCAGTCTAATGGTTTTTAGAACTTTTGATCAGCTAAGTTATGCTTATGTTTTAGAGAGCGATTTACCAATTAAGGTTGGTTCAAGCATTCAGCCACCTCAATTTAATGATTAATGCTGGATGTACCTTTTACAATGCTCACTCAACTTTCTTCACACCACTACCACACACTTAAAGTGTGGTATTTGGTGCAGCACTCTTTAGTCAGCTTTAAAAAAATTATTGATTATTTTGGAAATTGTGAAAAAGCCACTCAACCTGATGGTTTAGCAAAGTGGTCCTCTCTGGGGCTACATGCTAATCACTTAAAGCGTGTAAACGAATTTCAAACGCCCCAAGGTCAAGCGCAGTTTGAACAACTTGTACAACAAGTTCGTCAGCATACGGATTTTATTTTAACGCCGGATGACTCTGGCTATCCCACTCAATTACTTCCTTATACAGATCACCCACCTATTATTTTTGGGAAAGGTCAAGCGCAAGCTTTATTGCAACCTCAAATTGCGATTGTCGGTAGCCGAAAGCCAAGCCCACATGGACGACAGGTCGCTTATGATTTTGCCTATTACTTAAGTGAAAAGGGCTTTTTCATTAGTAGCGGTCTGGCTTATGGCATTGATGAAGCCGCTCATCAAGGTGCATCTACTCATCAACGTACCATTGCAGTGACGGGTACGGGCTTAGACACTACTTATCCAGCTCAAAATAAAAAACTTGCAGAACATATTTTGGCTAAAAACGGCGCCATTATTACTGAGTTTTTACCGGGTACACCACCATTACAACAACATTTTCCACGGAGAAACCGAATTGTCAGCGGTTTGAGTTTAGGCGTTTTGGTGGTAGAAGCGACATTAAAAAGCGGCTCACTCATCACGGCCAATAAAGCTGCTGAACAAGGTAAAACCGTATTCGCGATTCCGGGTCATATTTATAGCGAGTTTCATCAAGGATGCCATCAACTTATCCGTGAAGGTGCAATTTTAATCGACCATCCTGAACAGATTATTGAGGATCTTGCTTTACCAACCCAATGGCAAAGTCAGCAACAAAATCAAACGGAAGAAGCTAATACGAATACTCCAGAAATTCCTGAGCATTTGATTGACCTTTATCAGTCTTTAGACTGGGTGGGACAAAATATTGACCAGCTTGTAGTTCACCATAATATTCCAGTTTCTGAACTGACCTCTTCACTAATGGAACTAGAACTACTCGGTTTATGTATGCAACAATCAGGGCTGTATTTACGTTGTCGTTCTTAGTATTAGAGCGCACAATAGCGATTCTGTTTGATTGAAAGGAAAGTATTACCATGATTACGACCTCAGTGACCGAAGCAGCCGAATGTTTACAACAAGGTCAAGTTTTGGCATATCCAACTGAGGCAGTCTGGGGACTAGGCTGTGATCCATTTAATGAACAAGCTTTTCAAAAAATTCTTGAATTGAAACAGCGCCCTATTGAAAAGGGCGTCATTTTATTGGCTGGCCATATTAGTCAAGTAGAACATCTACTAACTTCCTTACCGCAAACTACTCAGCAAGAAATTATTGATTGCTGGACAAACCATCAACCCTCAGAAAGAGCCACAACTTGGCTATTACCTGCTGATCAACACATTCCCTCATGGATTAAAGGCGAGCATCCTCTTGTTGCAGTACGTGTAACGACACATCCTTTATGTGTCGCTTTATGCAATGCTTTTCATGGTTTTATTGTATCGACGAGCGCCAACCCTAGTGGACAAGAACCTGCACATTCTTTACAAGATGCCTGCCAATACTTTGGTTCACAATTAAACTATCTCAATGGTGATTTAGGCCAAAGCCAACAGCCAAGCCGCATCATTAACGCCTTAACTGGTGAAGTGATACGCCCTTAATTCCAGACAAAAAAAAGCTCAGTTATATAGGGATAACTGAGCATAAAAAAGGATGGGTATATACCACATCCAGAGGGTTTGGATATCTCTTGAACGAAAGAAAAATTGCTTAAAAGAGCATCTTTCGTAGTGGTCGCTATTATGTGGCAAGAGACTTAATGTGAGAAATATATTATTTCTCTAAAAAAAGCATGAAAAGTGTAGGGAATTTGGCGTTTTTAGCAGTTGAATTAAAATTATATTAATATTTTTATTGGCCTTTTTTAATATTTATGTTACACAATCTTTTCATAAATATATTTATAAATCATATAGAAAAGCTTAGATTGATAAAAAACTGGCATATTTTCATCACTTTTTTTAAAAATATGCCATGGTTTTTTTATGATTCTTAATTTTGCTCTGGCAAAAGATCTGATTTTTTAGAATTAACCTTCTTTTGTGCCATGATAATGCCCACCAGAATCATAATTCCGCCGAAGGTGTGATATATGGTCCATTGTTCAGATAACCAGATACTTGCAATAATGGCGGTGAACACTGGCACAAGATTCATAAAGATACTGGTTCTATTTGGCCCAAGTTGTTGTACGGCTAACATCCAAACTAGCGGCGCAATGAGTGAAGCAAATACACCGGCATAAATTGCACTTGGCGCATTTTGTGCATTTAAGGCATCCAGACCAAACCAGAAAATTAAAGGAAGATGGAACAGCACGGAAAACCCAATCTGAACGTATAAGCTTGTCATAATTGGAAGTGAGAGCTGCCATTTCTTTAAGAAAACTCCATAAAATGCATAGAAGAATACGGCAATAATCATCAATGCATCGCCAAGGTGCCCGCCACCACTTAAAAGCTTATTAATATTTCCTTGGGACATAACGTATAGCAGACCAGCAAAAGACAAAATACTGCCAAAAACTGCAAAGCGATTAGGCACATCTTTTAAAATGGCAAGCGAAACAAAGATCGTAAAGATGGGAATAAATGCATTCACAATCCCCATATTGGTTGCACTAGTATAATGGGCAGCCGTATAAGCCAAGCCTTGATAAAGCACCATCCCAAATGCACTTAACACAGCAAGCTTAGGTAAATAGGGTATTACTAGTCGTCTTTGTCTCCAAACAGACAAAAACATAAATGGAGTCAAAATAATGAAAGCGATTAACCACCGATAAAAGCTAATACTTACCGCAGAAATATAGTCCGAGACATAGCGGGTGACTACAATATTTAAAGACCAAATCAGTACTGCCAGAATGGGAAAAATAAATGCCCATTTGTGATATTTCATGACCTGACTCATAGTAATACACCAACTACAAAAGAGACTTTATTTTGAAGAATGTCTTAATAAATTGAAATATCGTATTTCCGACATTGATATTGAACTTAAGACATCATTTATTTTTTAAAATAATGTCCAAGCTTTCATGGCATGTTCTACCACTTTATGTAATTGTTCGGTATTTGCACCATCTCTAGCCTGAATGGTAAGCCCCTGAATAACAGTCGCATAAAAATCAGTGATTTCTTGTAGAGGGGCATTAGTAGGCAAATCGCCCTGCTCTACACCTTGTTCGAGACGTTTTAATAATTTTTCTTTAGTCTTTATTCGCTTATCTAAAAGATTTTGCTGTACCTCTTGTGTGGCATCAGAACAGTTCATAGCAGCAACTACCAACATACAGCCAGCTGGCTTATTGGGTTGAACCAATCGTTTTACATTGTCATAAAGATATAACTCAAAAGCAATTTTTGCAGTTTTTGCTTCTAAAAATATCGTTTCAATAGGACATGCTTCATGAGCGAGATAATAGTCAATACTTTTGTAAAACAAACCTGCCTTATCGCCAAAAGCACTATATAGGCTAGGCGCTGTAATTTCTAAAGCATGTGTTAAGTCACTAATAGAGGTGGCTTCATAGCCATGTTCCCAAAAAAGTAACATAGCTTTCTCTAACACTTGCTGCTCATCAAAGCATTTAGGGCGTCCACGCTTCTTTTTTAACGTGTCCTCATTAACAAGATCTGTTTCATGCCTATTTGTCATAAAGATCACATCTATTTTTATAACAATCGTTATTAAATTAATTGACGTTCAATTTTTTATCAACTATTTTATTTTCATAATGATCGTTAGTTAATTATAAATTTGCCTTTCTTCACTTCGAATTTAGCAAAGTAAGGATTTTTTTATGGACCAATCTACTACCTCTAAAGCACGACCCATGACTTCCACACAAGGGAGCTAGTTTGCTATTTTGGCTGTTGCCATCGCAGCCTTTGCCTTGGTAACGAGTGAATTTTTACCTGTTGGTGTCTTAAATAGCGTTGCAGCCGATTTACACATTTCTGTAGGTACAGCAGGTCTTATTATTACAGTACCCGGCATTATGGCAGCGATTGCAGCCCCTCTATTACCCGTTTCAGTAAAGCAACTTGACCGCCGTTATGTGCTTATTTTACTGACTGCTATTATGGTGATTGCCAATACCATTACGGCTTTTGCAGAAAACTTTCATGTTCTATTGTTGAGCCGTTTGATTTTAGGGATTTCAATTGGTGGATTCTGGGCAACAGCAATTGCCTTAAGCGGTAAGCTCGCACCTGCAAATTTACCTATTGCCAAAGCAACTGCTGTAGTAATGGCTGGTGTAACTTTCGCCACTGTATTAGGTGTACCGATTGGAACATGGTTAAGTGAGTTTTATGGGTGGCGCAGTGCCTTTGGAATTACAGCTGCTATCGGTCTTGTTGTATTAGTGCTTCAGCTTATTTTTTTACCAAAACTTTTACCAGAGTCAGCAATACATATTCGTGATTTACCTGCATTATTACGCACACCTAAAGCACGTAGCGGCATGCTTATTGTTTTATTAATTGGACTTGCTCACTTCTGTGCATATAGTTATTTAGCCCCTTTCTTTAAAAATGTAGCCGGGTTTAATGGCACAACTATTAGCTCATTATTATTGCTTTATGGAATAGCCGGTATTTTTGGCAATGCATTTGCAGGGTACAGTGGTAATTTAAATGTTCGGTATACCTTAGCTTTCGTTGGAACTTGTTTTGCCATTGTATTCTTTGGCTTCCCAATCTTTGCTATCCATGAGTTTGGTGCCATTGTCCTTACAGCATTATGGGGCTTCGCATTTGGCGCATTCCCTACCTCTGCCAATATTTGGATGTTTGTACACGCACCTCATGCTGTAGAAAAAGGTATGCCGCTTTTTGTTGGTATGTTCCAAGTCATGATTGCTACAGGATCATTATTAGGTGGTTATGTAGTTGATCATTTCAATGAAAATACTCTAATTTATGGGGTATTAAGCTTCGTTGCCTTAGCTTTAATTAGTACATTTACCTTAGCCAAAGGTTTAAACAATCCCAAAGCAACATGTGAAAATTAGAATATTACTTAGAGTAGACCCATGAAAAATGAGGACCAACAATTTTCTTTATTAGAGAGTATAGAAGTTCATGAATTTCTATACGAAAAAGAAGATATTGTTCGTCCTCATGCTTCCCTATGGGGAGATTTTAATTTTAGTTTAAATGGTATTTTAGAAATACAGGTAGAAGAGCAAATATACTTGTCTCCTCCAAGCTATGGGCTTTGGATTCCCCCTCAAACGGTTCATCAATCTACCCATATCGATCATGAAATTCATTATATCTGCATTCGTTTACACCCTCGACTTTGCTCTATTTTAGGAGATATCTGCCGATGCTTTAGTATTCAGCCCTTCTTTCGAACCTTAGTTTTACAAATATTGGAACAACAAAAACAAACGGAAAAGCCTGAATATTTAGAACATCTTTTACAGGTTTTATTCGATCAATTACAACAAGCACCCGCCTATTCTCATTATTTACCACAAACACGACATCCTGTTTTACTGCCAATTTTAGAAAAGCTTTCAGATCCATTACTTTTTAATCTCTCTTTACAGCAGTTACTTCAGAACTTTTCTGTCAGTGATCGTCATCTATTACGCTTAAGCCAACAAGAACTACAACTTTCACTATCCGAATGGCGCAATCGAGCCAAAATTGTTTACGCCATTCATCAGATCCGTCAAGGAACACCGATTAAACGCCTAGCATACGATTTAGGATATCAACACAGCTCAAGTTTTATCGAATTTTTTAAAAGATATACAGGCCAAACACCTGTTCAAATCAGAAATAATTAGATAGTAAAACTGCTTTTGTATATCTTTTTATTTTTTGAACACGAATATTATTGCACTACTCAAGAATAGCAGTTAAAACAAATGCGCTACTTGATATCAATTACAATCTTCAGGAAAGACTCATGACTCAATCTGTATATCATATTCCAGTAAAGGCTATTTCAGGCGAAACGGTTGACCTTGACCAATATAAAGGGAAAGTTTTATTAATCGTAAACACAGCGTCTAAATGTGGTTTAACTCCACAATACGAAGGTTTAGAAAAGCTGTATCAAGCAAAGAAAGATCAAGGTCTTGAAATCTTAGGCTTCCCTGCAAACAACTTTAAAGAACAAGAGCCTGGTTCGGATGAAGAAATTCAACAGTTCTGCTCATTAAACTACGATGTTCATTTCCCACTTTTCTCTAAAATCTCTGTAGCTGGCGAAGATAAACATCCACTTTATCAAGCGCTAACAACAGCTCAACCAGAACGCATTGGAGAAGGTCCTTTCCGTGAGCGCTTAGAAGGTTTAGGTATTCCTACTAACCCTGCCCCTGAAGTGTTATGGAACTTCGAGAAATTCCTAGTAAATAAAAACGGTGAAGTTGTTGCGCGTTTTGCACCTAACTTAACAGCAGACGATGAACAAATTGTAAAAGCAGTTGAAGCGGAATTAGCTAAATAATTTTTGCATCAAATTAGGGTGTGTTGACACTT
>NZ_JAVIMT010000031.1:0-263 GCF_031196675.1 Acinetobacter sp. 148
TTAAATCTTGCACGTAAATAATAGTTTCTTTTACTTGATCGTTGAATTCTATTTCTAATTTCTTAATTTGCTCTTCCGATAATTTACCTTCAGTAAAAAGTAATTTATTAATCTGTATTTGAGCTTTCAAATTGTTAAGTTTTTTTGTTGTCTTTAAAATTATATCAACACCTTCGTCATGGAGTCGTTGGGTTCGATTAAAAGTTTCTTGAACCTTCCAATCATTAAATAGTGATATTGCAATTAAAGCTGCAAACAGCGTA
>NZ_JAVIMT010000032.1:0-64988 GCF_031196675.1 Acinetobacter sp. 148
TGCTGGATTCTTTGGCTCCAGACTGCTAACCCTCTTTCGTTTCGCCACCATTATTTAGCAGTAATGTGGTGAAACTTCTTTATAGCCAAAGGAGTTCGCTATGCGTACTAATTCTTCTCATTTATTGGTTTTTGCCAAAGTCTTTCTGTCTATACCACTTAAACAGTCTATAAAGCGGTTGAATCGACTTTAGGTTTTTGCGTCTTAAAAATCGTTACAACTCAAAAATCATAGCAACAATAAACCCGAGATAGGCGAGCACATCTTTATTGTACGGCTTTTGCATGTCTGTTTTTAGCGCTCAATTTAAGAGTGACGGCATTTCTATCTCTTTTATATATAACAAAAAACTATTTTAAGCGGTATAACTATGCCAAATTTAGAAGCTTCATTTAGAGCACTTAGAGTGCTTCACACAGCAAGAGATTTATTTAAACAATACGGATTTCACAAGGTTGGTGTTGACCGAATTATTGCTGAGTCCAAAATTACCAAAGCCACCTTTTACAACTATTTCCACTCTAAAGAAAGACTCATTGAAATGTGCTTAACCTTTCAAAAGGACGGGTTAAAAGAAGAAGTATTTTCTATTATTTATTCATACCGTGAACTTATGGTATTTGATAAGCTCAAGAAAATCTTTTTTCTGCATGCCAATCTAGACGGGCTGTACCGTTTACCTTTACAGGCCATTTTTGAAATTGAAAAGTTTTATCCCACTGCCTATAAAGTGGTTGTTGATTATAGAAACTGGTTGGTGACCCAAATACATCAATTACTTTTAACCATTAAAGCCACAGCTACACTCGAAGACGCCTATATGTTTTTGTTTGTGATTGATGGGGCAATGGTCCAGCTTTTGAGTAAAGATAGAATAGATGAACGAGATAAATTATTAGATTATTTTTTAATAATACTGTCCTAGATTAAAAATAAAAGCCCCGATAATGGGGCTTTTATAATGTTAGTTACTAACTAAAATCTCAATTACCACTTATGGCTATAAGTCACTTTTAACGTTACACCATTTGCAACTAAGTGACTGGTATTATCGCTTGTTCTTAATAATTGGCTATATAGAGGATAGTACTTGCGGTTAAACATATTCTCTAAACCAATCGTCATGGTGTCTTTTTTATTAAGTGCAAAGCTACTGATTAAATCTGCTGTTGTATAAGATTTTACATCGTAGCGACCAAAACTATTCTTGCCGTTTAGGCGGTAATCTTCTGAACCGAAGTAAGTAGCTTGTAAACGGTTTGTCCAAGTTTCTGTTGGGCTATAAGAAATATAACCTGTGAGTTTTAACGGTGGAATACGGAAGCCTGTCATGTCTTGTTCAGCACCGTTTTGCGGCTTTTCACGGCCTTTCATCCACGTAACGCTACCACCAGTTCCCCAAACATTGGCATCGTCAAGATAATCAAATGTTGCTTCAACACCAGTAACTTTTTCTTTGGTTCTAGCGAGTACTAAACCATTGTTGAAAGATTGCACCGCACCTAGGTCAGAAGTAGAGTGGAAGACCGCTAAACTTGAAGAGAAGTTATTGAAGTTTCCTTTCCAGCCCAACTCGTAGTTATCTACTTTTACGGGTTCTAAGAATGATGAACCAAGGTTAAAACCTTCACCAGCATTACGAATAATCAAACCAACATCAGGCAACTGGAAACCTTGGTTGAATGATGCATAAATCGAGTGTTGGTCATTTGGAGAGAAAGTCACATTA
Organism: Acinetobacter sp. 148; assembly: GCF_031196675.1. Classification (NCBI taxonomy): domain Bacteria; kingdom Pseudomonadati; phylum Pseudomonadota; class Gammaproteobacteria; order Moraxellales; family Moraxellaceae; genus Acinetobacter; species Acinetobacter sp. 148. The sequence continues at coordinate 1,730 of NZ_JAVIMT010000032.1, forward strand.
GCATTGTACAACCATGCATCAGCTTTCACTTTTCCGCCCTCAACGGTGTAAGGGTTAGGCTTACCTAATTGTGATAATGGGACAAAGCTATCAATTTGGGCATAGCTGTCTTCATAACGCGTACCAGCTTCTGCTGACCATTGGTCATTAAAACGGTGTTTTAACTGTACAAAGCCACCCACACTTTGTGTGGTGAGTTCAGGTAAATAAATAAGTTTGCCAATTTTTACAAACTCTAAGCCACCAGATTGGTCATAAATTTTTTGATCAAAAATATCTAAAGGCATTTCGCTTTTTTCACGGCTAAAGTCACCACCCCAAACCAGTGAGGTGTCACCTAAAAACTCAAGCGGTGTGGTAACAGTTAAACGGCTACCGAGTATGTTATTTTCTTGATAGATCTGGTCTACGTTTCCACCCCGATTCGGATTTTTACGTGCATCAAATGGTGAAAAACGGGTAAAGAAGTCGCGGTAATAAATTTGAGCATCAACCTTATTGCCAAAAAAGTCTTTATGGTTATAGGTTAAATTGTAGATCTGGTTTTCGTTTTTATTTTGGTCTTTGAGCTTTAAGCCTTTAATGGCTTTGGCTGGTACGGTTCCGGCAGGGGCATTCTTCACACTTGGGTCAGATGCATAATCTGAATCTTGCTCGGCATTATAGTAGTTTGCAGCAAACTGAACATATTGGTTGTCATCAATATGGTAACCAAGCTTACCGCCGATGCTATAGCCGTCAGAATCATATAAATCTCCTTGACTTGGTTCAGGTGCAACACGGTCGCCACTTGCATCGTATGGGCTACCAATACGTTGGTAACCAAAGTCGAGTGCATAGTCAAAAGCGTTAAAGCTGCCTGTGAAATATTGATGAATATCGCCACTTAAAGCATTAGAACGGAAATTTGTTAAAGGTGTCTGTAGCCCAACGACTGTTTTGGCGGTAGGTTTTCCACCAGCCGCTTTTGTGGTAATTGAAATAATACCGCCAGAAGCGCCACCGCCATAAATTGCGTTACTACCGCGAATGACTTCAATGTTAGCAATACTTTCAGGGTCGATAGCTGAAAGACCTCTTGATGTGTCGCGTGTCAGGTTCATTGGAACGCCATCGACCAAGATGAGGGCATTACGGCCCCGTAAAGTTTGACCATAATCGGTAATGGTTCGGCTTGAGTCAGACAGGCCCGGTACGGCTTTAGCTAAAACAGTTGCAATATTTCCAGATGAACCATTTCTTAAAAGTTCAATTTGTTTTTCATCTAGCTTGGTCACTTGTTTGGCAGATGTAGAAAGTTCATCTGCACGTGAAGCGGTGATTGTAATTGTAGGGAGTGCTTCAGGCTTTTTTTCAGCATCTGTTGTCTCAGAAGGCGAGGCTGCAAAGGCCGAGTTTGAGAGAAAGATGGCTCCACCAAGTGATAGAAGTGGAATGATATTTTTTGCTTCAGACTTCCTAGTAAAAAGTTTATTACTTTTTATCTTATTTCCCATTTTCTCGCCCTGAGAGTGATTGTAAATTCGTCGAATTATAAATGAGAATGATTTTAATTAATAATATTATTAATCTATATAATAGAAGTATTTGTGGCTCTTAAATAAACATAAATAACAAAAGATCTTCTAAGAGAGTTAAGAGTTTTGATTAATTTAATACATTTTAAAAGTCTTAAAACTTGTTCATCTGTAGCATTCTTAAGGAGTCAAAATCTTTTTTTATATAAGTACAAAGAGAAGCAGTGACTTGAGATAAATATTTTTCCACCTATTCCATACTTGTTAATCTATTTATTGTCTAGTCGAATAGTAGTGATCAGCTTTTATCTAATTTTACGATTGAATATTACTTCCTTGTTGTATTTATGACGACATATGTAAACAAGCCTTAATCTATCACACATGAACACTTTAAAATTATTGAAAATAAAGTTTTAAGGTGTAGGTTTTGGATTTTTTTAATTTTTATCGTGATCTTCAAGCTGAGTTAAGCAACTATCCTTGGCTAGAAATGCTAGTTTCGCTCACACTTTTGATCCTTTTTGCTGCATTAGCAAATTTCATTGCTAAACGAATTATTGTTCGGGGAATACGTCATTTAGTGACTAAAATTAAGTCACTCAACCAGTCGGTTTTTGCCCAGCATAGTGTCATTAAGCGATTTGCCAATATTGTGCCGGCCATTGTCATTATGAACGGTATTACTACCGTTCCGCATTTGTCGGAAAAAGCGGTTGCTTTGGTACAGATGGGCGCACAGGCATTTATTTTTCTCACGATTGCGCTCACCATTAGTGAATTATTAAATATATTTAATTTAATCTATCAGCGTAATCCAAAATCTAGAAACAAGCCGATTAAAGGTTACTTGCAACTCGTTAAACTCATTATTTTTGTTGTTTGCGGATTAATGATTTTGGGTACATTCCTGAAAAAGGATGTATTTACGTTGTTGGCTGGCTTCGGTGCAATGGCAGCCGTATTAATGTTAGTTTTCCAAAATACGATTTTGTCATTGGTCGCGAGTGTACAAATTGCCTCTTATGACATGGTACGTATTGGGGACTGGATTGAAATGCCATCGCTCAATGCTGATGGTGATGTCATTGATATTTCATTGCACACGGTGACCGTTCAAAACTTTGATAAAACATACACCACGATTCCAACCAATAAACTAGTGACAGACACTTTTAAAAACTGGCGTGGTATGAGTAATGCGGGCTGTCGCCGTATGAAGCGTTCTCTTTATATCGATCAAACTAGCGTGCACTTCATGACCGAAGAAGAGCAACAAAAACTCAAAGATTTTTTATTGCTAGATCAATACCTCAATGCCAAGCAATCTGAGATTGACGAATTTAATAAGCATTTAGGTAGTCAGTCACGTTATAACAAAAGACGCTTAACCAATATTGGAACATTTAGAGCATATGTTGAATTCTATTTGCGCCAGCATAAGGGGATTGCTCAAAATCAAACGCTTATCGTTCGCCAACTACAACCAACGAGTGAAGGTCTACCATTAGAAATCTATGCATTTACCAATACCACCGCATGGGTTTCTTATGAAGCAATTCAGTCCGATATTTTTGATCATCTGATTGCGATTTTGCCTGAGTTTGGCTTAAGAGTGTATCAGGCACCTTCAGGTCATGATTTTCAAAAACTAACAATAGAATAAACAACTGTTAGCGTGCTATCTATTTTATTTTCAAATAGATAGCATCTTTTTAATAATTTTATACATTAATTTATAACTATTCTTAGAAAATTATTATTAAATAGCTGTATAAGTTGATTTTAAAAGCTACACGCAAGTTGTAGCTTAAAAGATTTTAAGCAAACTCAATTTAAAACTTGCAGGAGTAAGGCTTAAGTAACAAATTTGACACTTTGAACAAAGAAAATACTAAATGTTTAAAAATAACAAACAATAAAGTTGCTTTACTAAGATTTGTTAGGTGAGTTGGAGTGTTTGAATGGCTACAGCAATTGAGAACAGAGCTAGACAACTTAAAAACGCTAAACGTGGAGGATATGCGCCAACCATTGCCAAAGACGTAAACAAACATAAAGTACAAAAAATAAGGAGAGCTCTAGACGAAGCCCGGCGATATGTGAGTGAACTAAATGACGAAACGGTTATCTTTGACGATCAGGACGCAAGGCAAAAGGCAGAAGGAGCCAAAGCAATTATTGAAATGTTTGAAGCAGCTTTAAGCGGTGCGTGAGCAGCAACAAACTAAAACATAATCATAAAAGACCTTGCTGAAGACACGGTTAACGTTCTAGCCCCTCGACTAGGCAACTTGGTTATTCAGCAAGGCAGTAAAATAAAAATAATTCAAATATTTCTATATTCTATTTTTTACTCAAAAAAACAAAAAATACCGGTCAAATAATATTATTGATGAGCATAATTTTTTTAGAAAATTATTACCAACTATAAAAATTTTTTGGATTGAAAATGTGATGGATTTTACATTTTTATTCATTGCTGTGGTTCGTTATGGAAGTCAGTTTCAGAACACTCTTATAGATTACATTTGGTATTTCAACACTTACATATTGCAATAATATATTCATCATACTTCCCTAAAAGTCTGATCAATCGCGATGGTCAATATAAGAGGGAAGGAAATATGCCAAAATTTCTAATAATTGCCGAGAAGGTTTATAAAAAACTAGAAGAAGATAAATTGTTTTCAGATAACTTGATCGAACAACTAAATAACTTGGTCAGTATTATTCGTAAAGAGATAAAGGGAACTCCCTGTAAACTCAAATACAATTTTATCGATTTTGAAGAATGCCTAAGTAAACCCTTAAGTGAATGCACGATTAAACTCGACATGAGTTTAATGCCTAAATATAAGAATAAGGGCGAATATATTATGTGGCTAGCGAGCTTTATTGAAAGAATCACTGTTGGCGGGCAGCCAAAATTACCACCACTTTCAAGTATTGTGCCAGCCGACTTTAACGCAAAAAAAGAAGCTCAGACGGTAGTTGAAAATAAAAAAGCAGTATCGGAAGAAAATGCAAAGATGATTGTGAATTATTTTAATTCTGAAGAATATCAGAAAAATAATAAAAAAATAAATCTGGTTTAAAACCATATAAAAGTGTGTGTCCACCGCACTTTTATAATCGCTGGAAAATTTCAGCAACCGCCTTCTGGGGCGGTTTTCTTTTGCCATATACATACTTAAACAATTACATCATAAAAAATTCCATAACTTATCTGTATAGCATGTTAAGTTTTTCTACACATCTATAAAAATTATGGAAGGGTTTAAACATGAAATGTTCATATCAAGATCTAGATGGAAATATAGTCGAATTAACTTGTGAAAGTTATATACATATACCGTCAGGTGCTAGTGGAAACAAATTGGGAATAGATAATAGGGCAGAAGACTTAATACATATCACTGAAGATTTTAGTTTTTTTAAGAAAACAGAGGCAGATTCAATACCACTCTATCGATTCGCTGTAGATGCTAATTACAATGTTTTTAATAGCGATGAGCTACCAGCTTTGGCGCAAATTGGAACCGATTGGAAAGTGCTTAATGAATAACTTTGCGATTGTTAGGTAGCCTATAAGCTAATGCTTTAATATTTTGTAAAATTTATCGAATAGTAAATATTTAACTTATCTTAATACAGGTATTATAAATAGCTAACTGAAAATATAGTCTAAATATTTATAGGCAGTTTTAGACTAGATGTTGATTATATAGAGAGAAAGAACATGAAGCGCCTTATTATATTATTTCTATTAGCTTATGCTACAAGCTCCTTTGCTCAAGTGCCATTCGAAGTCAGTAAAAGTTGTTTTGTGGTGAATGGTAGAAATATTACTGAGCCTTGCTTACTTTCTTCTACAAATAACTCGACATCTAACTTTGAAAGATTAACTTTTGCTAATACAAAAGTTTTTATTAAAGAATCAAATATTTGTTCAAATAACGATTCATGTGTTTCTGTAGGAAGTAATTTGTCCAATTTAAAAGATGCGACTATTTATTATCGTGATTTAAAATCTAAAAAAATTATTGAAAAACCGGAAAAAGATTCATGGACCTGTTTTAAGCAACCGATTGATAAATTAGACTTTTGTATTTCTTATAATTAATAAAATCTATTTTTAATAAAGAAAATTCTAAACTATTCTTGGGCATTAAATGCTTCATGGTAGCTTACATCACCTTTAGGAACATAATTTTGAAAACTTAAGGCTTGGAAGTATTCAGGGGGCACTCCAGCTAGTTTTAGGTCAGGGTATGCCTTAAAACCAAAGCGACTGTAATACTTTGGATCACCTAATAAAACACAACCTTTTGCGCCTAATTTTTTTAATTTTTCTAAAGAGCTATTCATAAGCAATGATCCAATGCCTTGTCCTTGCTTATTCGGCGCGACAGAAATAGGTCCTAAGCCATACCAATTCTTTTCACCTGATGAAATTTGCACTGGTGAAATTGCCACATGCCCAACAATAGTATTATCTTCAACCGCAACTAAAGACACTGTAAGTTGTTTGTGCTTTCTTAAATTATTAACAATAAAGTGTTCAGTATGGCTCGTATGTTCAGCATTTAGAAATGCCGCTTTAGTCAATTCTTCAATTTCTTTAATATCTTCTTCTCGCTCATCGCGAATAAAAATATTCATCTTAAGTTTGATCCGTTTTTCTCAGCTACTCTTTTATTTTTAGCATCAATCGGCTTAGTTAGGAATAAATTTCAATCATAAAAACTTGTATAATTCATAAATAAAATAAATGAAAATAATATTGATAATCAGTATCAAATGATAATTATTCTTTGTATTATTCATGTAATTTTTTAAAGCTACTTAAAGATTATGCAAAGGACTACGAAACACTTTCAAATTAATGCATTAGCACTTGCAATAGCAATGAGCACAATTTCAGCGCATGCAGAGACTGATCAGCAGACTTCGGAATATGGAACTCTTCCTACCATTAAAGTAAAAGCTGGAAGTGGCCAAGAAAATGAAAAAAGTTATATAGCAGGGAAAACAGAAACAGCGGTACCACTGGGTTTATCCGTTCGTGAGGTTCCACAATCTGTTTCCGTCATTACTCAACAGCGTTTACAAGACCAGCAATTGTCAACTTTGGTTGAGGTCGCCGAAAATGTTACAGGGGTAAGTGTCAACCGTTATGAAACCAACCGAGGTGGAATCTATTCACGTGGTTTTGTAGTAGATAACTATATTATTGATGGTATTCCCACCACATATAGCTTACCTTGGTCTTCAGGTGAAATTTTCTCAAGTATGGCCTTATATGATCATATTGATGTAGTTCGAGGGGCAACAGGTCTTACATTTGGTGCTGGAAATCCATCTGCTGCAATTAATATGGTTCGTAAGCGTGCTACGAGTACAGAGCCAACAGCTAATGTAGAAGTGAGTGCAGGGAGTTGGGATAATTACCGTGTTATGGGCGATATTGCCAACTCCCTTAATCAATCAGGAACAGTACGTGGACGAGCAGTGGCCCAATATGAACAAGGCGACAGCTATACCGACTTGTTGTCTAAAGAAAAGCTATCTTTATTGTTAAGTGCTGAAGCAGATTTATCTGAAAATACCCTTTTATCGGGTGGGGTAACTTATCAGGAAGATGATCCGCGTGGACCAATGTGGGGAGGTTTACCTGTCTGGTTTAGTGATGGCACAAAAACGAACTGGTCTAAAAATACCACTACAAGTGCTGACTGGACACGCTGGAATGTTAAATATACCAACCTATTTGCAGATTTAACTCATAAATTTAATGACAACTGGTCAGCTAAACTGTCTTATTCTCATGGTAAGCGTGATGCTAATTCTAAGCTTTTATATGTTTCAGGTAGTGTAGATAAAAATACTGGTCTAGGGCTATCTCCTTATGCATCAGCGTATGACCTTGAGGTAGAGCAAGATAATGCTTCTTTGCAGCTCAATGGTAGTTTTGATTTGTGGGGCTTAGAGCAAAAGGTTGTTTTGGGTTATCAATATTCCAATCAGGACTTTACAGCGTATGCTCGTTCAACTGATACAAAAATGGAAATTGGCAATTTCTTTGAATGGAACGGCAGCATGCCTGAGCCAGTGTGGAATGCACCTACACTCAATGAAAAATATAATATTGAACAAAATGCACTATTCGCTGCGACTTATTTAAATCCGATTGAGCCTCTAAAATTTATTTTAGGTGGGCGTTTTACAAATTATGAAAAGAATATATATGGTCGTAGTTCATCCATAAAATATGACCACGAATTTGTTCCTTATGCAGGTATTATCTATGATTTCAATGATGTCTATACTGCATATGCAAGTTATACCAGTATTTTTCAGCCTCAAGACAATAAAGACTTTGATGGAAACTATTTAGACCCGGTTGAAGGAAACAGTACTGAAGTAGGCTTAAAATCTGCATGGTTTGATGGGCGTTTGAATGGTACTTTAGCGCTTTATCATATTAAGCAAGACAATTTAGCTCAGGAAGCAGGACAAGTTACTCGTAACGGGGTAAAAGAAACCTATTATCGGGCAGCAAAAGGTGCGACGAGTGAAGGTTTTGAAGTTGAAGTAAGTGGACAAATCACACCAGACTGGAATATTACAGCAGGTTATAGCCAGTTCTCTGCCAAAGATGCAAATGATGCCGATGTTAATACCCAACTTCCTCGCAAGATGATTCAGACATTTACCACCTATAAATTACCGGGCAAATTAGAAAACATAACCGTGGGTGGCGGGGTAAATTGGCAAAGCAGTACCTATATTAATGCCGAAAATCCCAAAGAAGTTATTGAGAAAGTTGAGCAAGGAGATTATGCACTTGTAAACCTTATGGCTCGTTATCAAATTACAAAAGATTTTTCGGCTCAGCTTAATATTAACAACGTATTTGATAAAAAATATTACGGTGTTTTCCCGGCGTATGGCCAAATTACTTTAGGTGCCCCTCGAAATGCGGCGCTAACACTACAATATAAGTTTTAATGAAGTTATTTTTTAAGAGCACCTACGGGTGCTTTTTTTATAATTCTAAAAAGAGCTAAGTATCAAAATAGCACTGGTTTTCACCTCTATTTTTTTACCATTTGATAAAATTATTTTTAACTAAAACTTTACCGTTCGTCTGCTAATTAAGATAACTAAGTCATGAATTTATATATGGAAATGTGATGGAATTAACTTAAATTTATTTGCTTAAAAATTATACTAATTGATAAAAAATATAACTTGGCTATATTCCAAGAACATATTGCAGAGTTAGCAATATGCATTTCTAGGATGGAATAAAAATGAAAATAAAATTATCGAAAATAGTAATAGCCAGCTCATTATTGATATTTGCAAATATGAGTTATGCAGAGGGAGTAAAACGGTTTTCTGTCTCGGCAGGTTGGTTACATGTAATGCCTCAAGGTAAAGCTAATCCATTTAATATCAATACAAGTGTTAAAAATGGAACAGTTGCTAAAGTTGGAAGCATTTCGCCGACCAGTTTCTTAAACTCCGTTGATCCTAATGCTACAGAGGTAGATGTAGGCGGTGAACCTTTTAATCAAAAAGAGTTTCTTGAACTCGCTTTAAATGATGACTTTTTAAAAGGGCTCTTACTTGATGAAGAAGGCAATATAAAACCTGAGGTAGCAGGTGAGGCAACGATTCAAGGGTTAGAGCAGTGGCATCAAAATGATGCCGGCCTTGAAGTAGATGACACAGACACATTAGGGCTTATGTTTAACTATTACCTCAATGACAATGTGTCTTTACAATTTATTGGAGGCATTCCCCCTAAAGTCGATATTAAAGGTCAAGGTGAAATCTTGGCACCATTAAGCGGTGTCGCGTTGTCACCACATGAATTAGTTAAAATTCTTTTTCCGAACGGCATTACCTTAGGTCAAGCAGTCCCGATTACCAATTTAGGCAATAAACCTAAAGCAGCTAGTGTTCGTGCTTGGACCCCTGCAATTGAAGCACAATATCAATTTGGGAAGAGTGGGGTGAACAAGTTTAGACCTTATTTAGGTGTGGGTTTAATGTATGCTCATTTTAATGATATTAAACTAAATGACAAAATTCGTTCTGACCTGATCTCTGCAGGTCATATGATTCAAAATGTATTAGATGGTAAGGCTGGGGCTGCCTTGGATCGTAAAGAGTCTAGTGGAAATATGGTGGTTAAAGTAGATGCAGATGATGCGATTGCGCCTATATTTACTGCCGGTTTTACTTATGATTTTAATGATTCTTGGTATACGGTTGCCTCAGTATCTTATGCAAAACTAAATAATCGAACACAAATTGATGTCATTAACCAAAATACGGGCGCTCGCTTAATTCATGGGTCAACTAAAGTTGATATTGATCCGATCATTACATATTTAGGGGTGGGCTACAGATTTTAATTTTTTAATCATTTGAAGCAGTATCCTGAAGATGAATTCAATAAACTAAAATCTTTGGGATACTTTTTCATTTTACATTTCTTTGTGAACACTACAAAAAAGTCTATAAATCTATGCTGATCGTAATATTGATAGCCAGTATTTATAAGCTAATCAATTAAAACTGTATGAGGTGAGATATGACTAAAATTATCGCTACCCTAGGTTTAGCAGCAATCGTTTCGCTTTCTGTGGCGGCTTGCCAAGGTGAGAATGATACTAAACAGCAAGATAAAACCACGACTCCACACTCAATGGATAAAGACTCCTAATTTTTATAAATTTTAAAGCCTATCGTTAGATGGGCTTTAAAATAACTTTGCTGCGTCTTGCTATTCCTAGCTATTGTTAGGGATCAAACTAATCCTGTGTTAATAAGACAGCACTACAGAAAAATATGAATCTTCTTTTATATGTGCCAGTTGGTTTCCATAGCTTGCATTGAATTGCATACGGTTTTTATAGGACATGTACTTAAAGCCACTTTGATAAAATGACTCATTATGGCCATTACCATAAATTTCGGCTGTAAAATTTCAAGAGCTGATAAGTTAAGTTTAATGACACTCACTTTTGAATAGCGAAGAAATAACTTACAAATCCAAACGCTACTCATCAAATCTATACATAAAGTTAAATTTAATAAAAATTATCTTTCTTATAATAATTTAAAAATAATTTTGAGGGCTAAAAATGAAAAAAATCATTAAAATTTTATTATTATCTAGTTTGATTTCATCTATACCATTATCTGTAGTTGCTAAAAATGTTGAGACTAAAGTAAGCTTTTTAAAAGGTTCTTCTCAAACTACATTAACCGGAAAGTTTCAAGGTTATGATGATGTAAGATATCGAGTTTTTGCAAAAAGTAGACAGATTTTAAAATTTAATATTAATAGTTATGGTAATTTAGCTTATATTAATATTTTCGCTCCAGGTCAAAAGCCTGGTAAAGATAAGCCATTATTCGTGGGTTCGACTGTAGGTTTTTCAGGTGAAGTAACGCTACCTGTTGATGGTGATTATATTGTTCAAGTTTATCAAATGAAAAAAAGCGCACAAAGAAATAGAGCAGTTTCTTTTAATCTAGATCTACAAATATTAGATAATAAAAAATAAAATGATAATTAAAAGATTTATATAAAAGCTCTAATAGTTAGAGCTTTTATATAGGCATAAAAATAGCGTAGTGTTAATTTAAATAAATTGAATCAACAATCCCGCATTTTTCAACAAAACTTAAATCATGTGAAACTAATAGCACAGCACCTTCATAACTAGAAATAGCATTTGCAAATAACTCTCTTGACTCGATATCTAAGTGGTTTTCTGGTTCATCAAGTAGTAAAAATTCAGGCATAGGCTGAGCATGGCTCAAACCTAGTAAAGCAACTTTTAACTTCTCACCACCACTGAGTTGAGCTAAGGGATATGTGCATTTATCACCACGAATCCGAAGCTGACCTAATAAATTTCTCCACTCTAACTCAGAAATATTTGGGTTAATATTTCTTAAGTTTTCAACAGCAGAGAGATGGTCTAATAAAAAGCTGAAGTTCTGGTCGAGATAAAAGCAATTTACAAACAGTTTAATTTCATCTGTAGCAGTTACAGCAGATTGATCAATCTGTTTCAGCAAAGTTGATTTCCCAATACCATTTCGGCCAACCAAATGAATCTTTTGACAAGCTTTTAAGGCGAGATGAATTGGTTGTTGTGTCCCATAGTTGAGTTTTAAGTTATCAATTCTAAGAATTTCTCCTGATCTTTTTTGAAAAGAGGGGAATATAAATTGTTGGGGCTTAACAGTTTCTAGAAGTACTTTTTTACTCTTCAAGTCTTGCTGGCTTTGATCGATTTGACGCTGATGTTGAGAATGAATTGCTCCTAGGCTTTGCCCAGCCTGTTCTTTTTTAAAATCGAGCAAAATTTTAGCTTGCGAGTTTGAGTCACGAAGTTTGTTGCCAGCACGCTCACGTTTTTGGGCTTTCATTAAAACTTCATGCTGCTTTTGCTTCATGTGCTTAACTTCACGTTGATGCTGATGTACTGACTGTTCTAAAGCCTCGATTTGGGACTGATATTGCTCATAAAATTTTTCATAATTTCCTGTAGTGTGCTGTAGGCCATGCTCATTTAAGTGATAAATATGGTCGACTTCATTTAACAAAGTCAGATCATGACTAATAATCAGAGCGCCTGCTGGATGTTTCTTTAACTGAGCAATTAGCCACTGTCTAGCTTCTTGATCGAGATGGTTGCTTGGCTCATCAAGTAATAGGTAATGATCAGTTTTTAAAAATAATGCGGATAAGGCTAACTTGGTTTTTTGGCCTTCGCTTAACTGCTTAACAGGAAGGTCTAAATCGGTTGGTAGCTGAGCAGACCGTAGTAAAGCTTCCCAAATATTAGGAAGATCCCAATGTCCTTCTAACAAATCATAATCATCGTATCCAGCTTCACCTTGTTCCACTCTTTGAAAAGCGTTGTAAAGATGGTTGACCTCTAAAGCTTCTGCAATTGTGACTGATTGGAGACGAGTGAGCTGAGATAAATATGCATGGTTTGTTTGCCAGTTTATTTGACCACTTATATGCATTTCTGTAGTGGGTGAAATCTTGTGAAGCAATTGCATAAGTAAAGACTTACCTTGACCATTGCGGCCAATTAAGGCTGATACTTGATGATGCTCAAGTGAGAAATTCAAGTCTTTAAACATCACTTTTGAAGGAAACTCCAAAGTGAGTTGTGATATTACACATGCCTGCTGAGTCATAAGAACCTCATAAATACAGGATGTACAAAATAGGAGTGTAAAGCTTTAAATAAAGACGCTAAGTCACTAAAGAATAGTCTATTTTGCACATCAAAAAAGAGAAAATTGATGAGAAAAAAGACTTACTTCATTGGCGTGACTCACAAAATAGAGGGAAAGAGAACAATAGTGTATAACGGTTTTTAAGCTGTGTAAAACTTATGCATTTTTTATGATAAAAAGCCTAATCAATGGATTAGGCTTTTAGTCGACTCAGCAATTATTCTTTTACCACCAAAACTTGGATTTTAGTGCTGTTTAGAACATCTTGCGCAAAACTACCCAAAATAAGTTTTTGGAAACCTTTACGACCATGTGAACCAATAACAATCAGGTCTGAACCCAACTCTTCTACAGCTTTAAGAATGCCATCAGATGAGATTTCACCTTGAATAATTTGTGTTTCAATATCAACACCTTCTTCAGCGCAAAGGGCTTTTACTTTCGCAAGTGTTTTTTCTGCATTAGCACGCGCTTCAACAAAATAATCTTTTACAACAGGAGAGATGTAATAGAAATCAACACCACTAAACGGGTCCACTGCAACTAGACTAATTGCTGTAAGTTTACTACCAAAAGCTTTAGCGATATGGGCGGCTTGTCGTGCTGCTGCCAAAGAAATCTCAGAACCATCTACAGGTACAATAATATGTCGGTAATTCATAATGTTATTCCTCTTATTTACAAGTTGTTATATGTATGAAGCTTTTCTTACTTAAAGATTAACACATTTGTTTAAAGGTAGAAATCAATTCAATTCACTTGTAGTTAAATTAAATGGTATTTAATTATATATTTGATTTTTAATGTTTTTAGTGAGGGGCGATAAAGAGGGAGTTGAGACTATGCCAAATTTAATTTTTTAGAAGAACTTTACAATAAATTACCTTTCATATTTTTGTCACACAGAAATCGTATAACCAAATCATATGTAAGGGGGAAGTAGTAAGATATGGCCGATTTAACAGCAAAGAAAGTCAGTAAACTTATCGAGGAATTTCGCCAAACTGGTAAAGAGCCAGAAAAGCTAGTGATTGGATATAAAACTTATGCAAGACTCATGGCAGATGATAAGTTTGCAGAAAAAGTTGTTCCTTCGTTAGAAAACTCAAAAGATCGATTATATAAAAATCTAAAAATAAAACTTATTACTGAAAAACATTATTTTGAAGTTAAATAAAATATAAATGTGATATTTATCACATTTATATTTTTATTGTTTACATTTAGTAGGAATTATTAACATATTGTTTTTAAGTTGATACAAATATGGGGTGTAATCAACATTTGAAAACAGCATTCCTTTACAGACTCGATAGAATAAATTGCTTTTATTTTTAAGTAGTGGAATAAATTGAATGCCAAGTATTAGTGTAATTTTATTTTATATTTTAGCTATTTTAGGCTTTTGCTCTGCTGTGGGAGGATTATTAAGTTTAAGCATGTTTTTAATCATCATCGGTATTGGGCTTATTTGTGCAGCTTTTTTGCTAAAAAAAGAATTTAAAATTGATGTTTTATTCTGGAAATAACCATTGGTTATAAATGATTAAATTAATAAATATAATTAGTTTTCACCTCATACAAATGAGGTGTAATTTAAATATTTTAATATGATATATATTATTTTAACTTAAATTGATATGGCTTTTATTTTTCAAAAATCTTATTACAATTCTAAATAAAACCGGAAATTAAAAAATACATTAAGTATTTAAAAATAAAAAGATTTCAATTACGATGAAAGACCAATAAATTAGTTACTGTGGCATTAGGTAAAAAATAACAAAAGCGAGGTGAACACATGACCTATAAATATGAATATGCAGGGTTTTGGTTAAGATTTGGCGCAATGATCATTGATACTCTTATTCTTTTTTTAGCAATTATTCCAGCCGCATGGATCTTTTATCATGGAGATTACGATCTGATATTTGCTACAGGTATGAGTAGTAAACCGCAAAACTATTGGTTTGATATGATCGTAAATTATGCATTTCCATTTTTATATACTGTTTTGTGTTGGATCTACTTTGCAGGGACACCAGGAAAACGTCTAATGCGTTTAAAAGTTCTCGATGAAAAGACAGGTAATAAGTTAACTTTCGTACAATCTCTCATTCGCTATATCGGATATATTCCATCTATTTTAGTGTTTTGTATCGGCCTTATTTGGGTCGCATTTGATGCTAAAAAACAAGGATGGCATGACAAGATGGCGAAAACAGTGGTGGTTAGAGAACTGTGAGTTATAGTCACTGATGAATTAATAAAAAATTACAAAAAAAATCTTGTGCCTTGTAGAGTAAAACCTATACTTGCCGCGAGTTTATTTAACGGAGATCCTAAATGGGTAGTTGTTCGAGGTTCGAGTTTAATTATCAATTAAACCAAAGCCAATACTGAGCAAGGTAACCTTTAGGAGAGGCTATCTTGCAATGAGATAGCTTTGTTAAAAATTAGATTAAACCTATACAAATTACTTGATTTGTAATCATTCACTTCAGCATTTATCTGTTTAGTTTCTCGCTAGAAATGGGGAGAAGCCAATGTTTTTATACGCTTCCATACACGACCGTTATATCTACCAGATTTTAATCTTGGTAAACAATTCGTCTCATACGATTCAAAGCATTCGGACCATGTTCAGTTATGTGACATTCCGTCAACGTTGGTCTGGCTTTGGGCTAATTTTCTCTTCTTCATCGTAAGTCTACGATCTCCTATTCCTTTCTAAATTAAAAAATTTAAAAGACTTTATTTTCAATAAGGTCGAGAGCTTTGTACGCCTAAAAAATGGAGGATTTCGTGATGAAATTCTGGCAACGACTCTTCACATCATTTTTACAAAGATTTCATTTGATGCGTTTTTTCGGTCGTAATCGATCTTTTAAAGAGCTACATCAATCTAGTTATGCTCAAGAAATTAGCAAAAATTTATCTAAGCGTTTGCTTAATGCATCAAGAGCTCAAACGAATGATCTATTAAAACAATTCGATACTCATTTGACGGGGCTTACAGAAGAGCAAGCGCATACCCAACAAATGACGGTGGGTCTTAATGAAGTTACTCATGAAAAGCCATTAACTTGGTGGCAACACCTTTGGTATTGCTACCGTAATCCGTTCAATATTTTACTTAGCCTGTTGGCATTGATTGCTTTTTTTACCGATGATCTAACAGGTTCAACCATTATTAGTGTGATGGTAATTCTTTCAACACTACTTCGTTACTGGCAAGAAGCAAAGTCAAATCAAGCTGCGGATGCCTTAAAGGCAATGGTGAGTAATACTGCTACTGTATTGCGCCATCAAGTCAGTGCAGAAGATTTAGAACTTATGCATAAGCGTTATGGCATTGATACTAAAAACCAAACCACTCACCAATTTGAAATACCAATTCAGTATTTAGTGCCGGGTGATGTGATTTTATTATCTGCGGGTGACATGATTCCTGCGGATTGTAGAATTTTGTCTGCTAAAGATTTGTTTGTCTCTCAAGCTGCAATGACTGGTGAATCAATGCCTGTCGAGAAATTTCCGTTGCAGAAAAATCTTGAAGAAACCAGCGCTTTAGAGCTAGATAATATTGTATTCATGGGGACCAATATTGTTTCTGGTTCAGCTCAGGCAGTGGTTTTAAGTACGGGTATTCAAACATATTTCGGTGCATTGGCTCATCGAGTTACGGCTACTGATCGGAGCACGACTGCATTTCAAATGGGTGTCAACAAAGTAAGTTGGTTGCTCATTCGCTTTATGTTGGTGATGGCACCTGTTGTACTTTTCATTAATGGCTTCACCAAAGGCGATTGGGCCGAAGCATTTTTATTCGCATTATCTGTAGCTGTCGGTCTTACTCCAGAAATGCTACCGATGATTGTGACTTCAACTTTGGCAAAGGGAGCGGTTTTCTTATCTAAAAAGAAAGTGATTGTTAAACGTCTAGATGCGATACAGAACTTTGGTGCCATGGATGTTCTATGTACCGATAAAACTGGAACTCTGACTCAAGACAAAATCTTTTTATCCCAACATATTGATGTTCAAGGCGGGAAATCAGACTTTGTACTCATGCAGGCATTTTTAAATAGTTATTATCAAACAGGCCTAAAAAATTTGCTTGATGTGGCTGTTTTAGAAGCTGTTGATGATCAGATCAAAATACAGAAGTTACGTTACAAGAAGTTAGATGAAGTTCCTTTTGATTTTGATCGCCGCCGTATGTCAGTCGTGGTACAAACGCCTCAACAAAAAGCCCGTATGATTACCAAAGGCGCAGTTGAGGAAATGTTAAAGGTTTGCCGTTATGTCGAGGTAAATGGCAAAGTAGAGCCTTTAACAAAGCAATGTGAAGTAGCAATTGAGGCATTAACTCAACGCTATAACCGAGATGGTTTAAGAGTGGTGGCAGTAGCGTATCGTGAGTTTAAAAATCATCAGGAAAATTATTCAGTTGTTGACGAAAATGATCTGATTTTAATAGGTTATATTACTTTTCTTGATCCACCTAAAGAGTCTGCCAAAGAAGCTGTACAGAGTTTACATGCCCATGGTGTAACGGTAAAAGTGCTGACTGGGGATAATGAATTTGTCACCCAAAAAGTGTGCCGAGAAATTGGCCTGAATTATGATCAAGTTTTATTGGGCGGTGTAATTGAAACCTTAACTGATCAACAACTCAAAAGAGCAGTAGAGCAATACCACATTTTTGCGAAATTAAGTCCGGTTCACAAAGAACGTATTGTTGAGCAGTTAAAAGTAAATGGTCACGTGGTTGGTTTCTTAGGAGAGGGTATTAACGATGCCGCTGCTATACGTGCTGCCGATATTGGTATTTCAGTAGATACTGCAGTAGATATCGCTAAAGAGTCTGCAGATTTAATCTTGCTTGAAAAAAGCCTGATGGTTCTTGAAAAAGGTGTGATTGAAGGACGTAGAACTTTTGCCAATATGCTGAAGTATATCAAAATGACGGCGAGTTCAAATTTTGGTAACGTTTTTTCGGTACTTATTGCGAGTGCTTTTATTCCATTTTTACCCATGTTGCCTATTCACTTACTCATTCAAAACTTACTTTATGATGTTTCACAAATTGTGATTCCTTTTGACAATGTGGATGAAGAGTTAATTGCAAAACCACAGCGTTGGCAACCTGAAGAAGTTGGCCGTTTTATGGTGGTGTTCGGACCGATTAGCTCCATTTTTGACATGATTACTTTTGGGTTAATGTGGTTTGTATTTTCAGCAAATACTCCTGAACATCAGACGCTATTCCAATCAGGCTGGTTTGTGGTGGGTTTACTTACCCAGACATTAATTGTCCATATGATCCGTACAGCTCAAATTCCATTTATTCAGAGTCGTGCCGCGACTCCATTATTAATAATGACAGCGGTGATTATGTGTATCGGGATTTTCTTACCAATGGGTCCTTTAGCAAGTTATTTAAAACTACAAGCTTTACCTTTAAGTTATTTTTTATATTTACCTGTAATTTTAGGTGCTTATATGTGTGTTACTCAATGGGTAAAGAAAATTTATATCCGCCGTTATGGCTGGCAATAAAACAATAGGTGCAAAATGAAATTGCAATTTTTACAACATACAGACTTATCAAATATTATTGATACTTTAATTAGTCTCTCGGCTGCTTTTATTTTAGGGGCGTTAATTGGGTTCGAACGTCAGTATAGGCAACGTACAGCTGGTCTTCGAACAAATGTTCTAGTTGCGGTAGGTGCAGCAATTTTTGTAGATATTGCAATTAATCTTACTGGAGCAGATGGAGCTGTTCGGGTAATTGCCTATGTTGTTTCGGGTATTGGTTTTTTGGGTGCGGGTGTCATTATGCGCCAAGAAGGCAACATCCACGGTTTAAATACCGCAGCGACTTTATGGTGTTCTGCGGCAGTAGGTGCTGCCGCGGGTGCTGATTTAATTATTGAAGCAATATTGGCGACAGCCTTTATTTTATCTGCCAATACGCTATTAAGGCCGATTGTCCATATCATTGACCGTCGTCCGTTAGACGATGACACAGAAGTTTTACATGTAATTTACATTATATGTGACCGAAGTCAGAGCAAGGTCGTTATGGATGAATTAAACCTAACCCTAAAGCATCATAATTATCCTGCTAAAGATATTGATGTCACACCTTTTGGAGAAAAAGAGGTTGAGATAGAAGTAACGCTAATTGCAACCTCAATCGAAGCAGAAGAAGCACAACACATCATTAATCACTTAAATGCAATGCCGCAAATACGGCAAGCGTTTTGGGATAAAAACACAATTAACTAATTTAACGAGAGTTTGCGTTTAATTTTTTATGAATTTCTCTAAATGATGAAGCGCAAACTCTTTCGTTTAAGCCTTATTTTTTAGCTTTAAATTTAAGGACTATAAATACAACAATACCGACAACCAGTCCCCAGAAAGCTGAACCAACACCGAAAAATTGGATACCCGACGCACTACATAAAAAGGTAAATAATGCCGCTTCGCGGTCTTCAACTGGACCAAACGCAAGCGCAATGTTGTGACTAATCGTACCAAGTAAGGCAATGCCTGCTAACGCTACAATAAAAATATGAGGAAAAGACATCAGCAAGCTTGTGAGGGTTGCAGCAAATAGCCCCATCAAGATATAAAAAAAGCCACAGCTTATACCAGCAATATAACGTTTGCTTGGGTCAGGATGAACTTGGTCGTCTAAGCTTACGGCAGCACTTATCGCAGCAATATTAACGCTGTAACATCCAAAAGGTGCAAGCACAACTTGAGTTAAACCAGTCCAACCAATCAGTTGATTAACGTGCGGTTTATAGCCATAACTCTTGATCATGGCTATACCGGGTAGATATTGCGACGCCATGCTAATCACAAAAAGTGGTAATGCTAAGCCTAAAAGTGCTGACCAGCTAAATTCAGGACTAATCCAAACGGGTTTAGCCAAGGACCACTCAAGAGTAGGCATATGAAAGTCTAAAAAAACAGGGCAGAGGGCAATACCTGCCAAGGCGGTAAATACAATGCTGTAACGCGGCCATAATCTTTTTGTAATGACATAAATAGCGAGTAAAGATAAAACAAATATCCAATCATTTTGCAAGCTCGCGAAAAGCGAAATCCCAAACTTAAGCAAAACTCCGGCAAGCATGGCACTGGTTAAGCTTTGTGGTATATAGGAAAGCGCTTTTTGGAATATACCTGAAAAGCCTAAAATCGCAGTAAGTAAACCACCTACTAAAAAAGCGCCAATTGCTTCATTTAAACTATAGCCACTACCTGTTGCCATAATTAAAGCGAGGCCCGCAGTTGACCAAGCTGTTGCTACGGGATATTTAAATTTCCAAGAAAGGATGAGTCCTGATAAACCAATACCTAAGCCTAAAGCCCAAAACCATGAGGTGATTTGTTCAGATGACGCACCTAAAGCTTGAGCAGCCTGAATCACTAAAATAGCTGAAACACTAATACCAATAAGAAAGGTAATAAAACCAGCAAATACGGCTGGTATTGAGAAATCTTGAAGAATCTTTTGCATAGCTAAATGTTCTAAGTCCCTGAAAAATTAATATGTTTCTGCCTATGTTTTCAGCTAGGTAAATCTAACAATTTTTTTTAAGAAGGTGCTTTCTATTTTTGACTTTAAAATGAAAGAATATTTTTTAAATAGCTATTAATGATATTATTTATTTCATAACAAACGGTGAATTTGGGATATTGTTTTATGGATGAGCAGGCTGAAAATTTATCACCTCTTGAATTAAAAATTATGCGCTGTTTACAAGAGAATGGACGTTTAAGTAATGCTGAACTGGCAAAACTTGTTGGCATTAGTACTTCGTCATGTTGGAACCATACTCAGCGTCTTTTTAAGATTGGGGCCATCTTGGATGTGCGTGCTCGAATTAATCCGGGTATGGTGCAACGTGAGACTATTGTTTTGGTCGGAGTAGTGCTGGATCGCTCGACACCTGATAGCTTTCAGGCGTTTGAACAAGCAGCAGGTGATTTGGAGAATGTTCTAGAATGTTACTTGGTTGCCGGAGAAGTCGATTACTTTCTAAAAATTCGTGTTAAAGATTTGGCTGCTTTTAACCGTTTTCATAGTGAAAAAATTATTGCCTTACCTGGGGTAAGACAGGTGAGGACATTTTTTGTGCTCAATGAAGTTAAAACAGATGGCATGCTGGCATTTTAACAACTTAATAAATTCTGACTTCCTTGACTCGGCAGCTTACATTGTTGAAGTTGCCAGCTTTAAGCCAAATCCGAAAAATAAAATGCCAACTAAGAAAATTCCGCTTGCTGCAATTTTATGGTTTTGTTTGAAAAAAGTTGAAAGTTTAATTCCAGAGAAAATAAGCGCAGTTAAATAACTAAAGCTAATAATTTGTAAAATCACCGCTAAAATTAAAAAGCTTAAAGCTGGATAGGCATAATCCGGTTCAACAAACTGCACAAAGAAAGACAGGAAAAATAAAATCGCTTTAGGGTTGAGTAAACTAATACTTAAGGCTGTTTTATAAGGGTGAACTTTATCTAAAGCAGGTAAATCAGCCATTTCTGCTTGGGGTTGATTCCGTAATTTCCAGCGTTGGATGCTGCCTTGTAAAAGCTTAAAACCTAAATAAGACAAGTAAAGTGCGCCGACGAGTTTGAGTACGATAAAAACCCAAGGGAATGCTTTTAATAAAGAAGCTGCACCAAGTACAGTACAGAGCATTAAAATTAAGTCACCGGTAAAAATACCAAGTGCCCCCATATATCCGGTTTTAATACCATAGCGTGAAGCAATAGACATCACATAAAGAGAATTGGGTCCTGGCAATAACACAATTAGGAATGTACCAATAATATATGTTGTTAAGTCTGTTATGCCGAACACGAGAAACCCAATAAAAAACCGATTTTTGTCATGATAACAAAAATCGGTAATTTTGTATGAAAAGTGCAGTTTTTAAGATTTAATTTCTGCATCAATTCCAAAAGATTGACGTAATAAAAGACTTAATTGATCTCGCGCTTTAATAAAGCCATCAACACCACCTTGTAAAAGTTGGAATGCCATTAAGTCATGGTTAAGTTCATCTTTAAAACTTTGCTCATCTTGAGCTGGTCTAACAATCGCTTCTGCCTGTTTTGCTTTGTTTGCATCAAGTGCTGCATCGACTGTACGCGTATCTTGTTCAAGCTGTGTTAGCAAGCTTGGAGAGATCGTAAGCAAATCACATCCTGCAAGGCCTAGCACTTGGTCGATGCTACGGAAGCTCGCACCCATGACTTGAGTTGGAATATTTTGCTGCTTGTAGTAAGTGTAGATTTTCTTAACTGAAACCACACCTGGATCTTTCTCGATTGGGTAAGAATCTACACCTTCAGCTTTTTTGTACCAGTCTAAAATACGGCCTACAAAAGGTGAGATTAAAGTAACTTTGGCATCTGCACACGCTTGGGCTTGATGTAAACCGAAAAGGAGAGTGAGGTTACAAGCAATACCTTCAGCTTCTAACACTTTAGCCGCTTGAATACCTTCCCAAGTCGATGCAATTTTAATCAGAATACGTGACTGATCGATACCATAACCTTTATAAAGCTCACATAATTCATGTGCTTTTTGAATGGTTGCTTCGGTGTCGTATGAAAGTGCAGCATCGACTTCTGTAGAAACACGGCCTTCAATAAGTTTTAAAATTTCTACACCAAATTTTACGGTTAAAATATCAATGGTTCTTTCAATCAGTTCATCATTTTTATAGCCTTCTTCTTTGGCTTGATAATAAGCATCTTCAATGAGCTCTTTACTTTCTGGTTGTTCTGCCGCAGCGGTAATTAACGAAGGATTCGTCGTAGCATCTAAGGGACGAAATTTACGAATTGCTTCAAGGTCGCTACTGTCAGCAACAACGGTCGTTAATGTTTTTAATTGGTCAAGTGCTGTATGAGTCATTGATATTCAACATCTTCAATAAAAAATCTTATGTTTTCTTTATAGCACAAACTCTATCCATACTGTCGATATATCAATTGTTATGTTTCAAAGAAAAACGTTTAGGTTCTGCATCTAAATTGAAATGATTTTACGGAGCTGGTTGCATTCGCTTATTACGAATATAGTCAATCAAAAACCGTGCAGCAGCACCGAGTTCACTTTCGCGGCTCCAGACCAAATCAACGTAATATTCAAATCGAGGCGTAAAATCAAATACATCTAATGCTTTAAGCTTGTTGTTTAACTCGGGATTTTCTTTAAACATCTCTTGTGGCAGTACACCCCAACCTAAATTACGTAAAATCATTAAGCAAGCAGAGTGGTGGTTATCTGTACGCCAGTAATGTTTTGAAAATAATAATTCGGGTTTTAATGTTTCATCTCGACTTGCCACCACAATTTGTCTAGTACCTAAAATCTGCTCATATGAGACATGCTCTTGGCTTGCGAGCGGATGGGTTTTTGAAATAACAGGAATTAAGGCTTCACGTTTGAGTTCAACAAACTGTTCTCTATTGTCTAAATGCTCACGTTCAAACATAAGGGCCAGTTGGGCAGATCCATCTAACAACATTTGAAGCGCATCTTCTTGAGGGGCAGACACAATATTAATTTGTAGATCGGGAAAGCGACTTTCTAGCAGGCAAACATAGTCGGTCCAATTGGTATGTAGCAGCTCAGACACCACAACAATAGTAAGATTAGGTTCCAGCCCAGTACTTAATGCATGCGCGTGCTGTTTCCATTGATTCATTTCAATCAATAGTTGCGCCGTTTTTTCATATAGCACTCGTGCTTCGGCTGTAGGAGTAGGTTCGCGGCCTTTACGTTCAAATAAAGTCAGGTTCAGATCAATTTCTAAATTAGCAATCGACATACTCACAGCAGAGGGGACTTTACCGAGTTTCCTTGCTGCTGCTGAAAATGAACCTGTTTCCATAACGGCTTGGAACATGAGAAGTTGTTCTTGATTAATATTCATCTGTCAAAAAAATTGAAAGAACCTGATTGGATTAATCAAAATTATAAAAATAAAATGCACATTATCCAAGTAATTATTGAGTATTTAAAAATGTTGATTTCCAAGAGAAGACTCATTCATGCAATCAGTTATGAAGGAATTTTATTGGTCATCATTGCGATTGCATTAAGTTTTATTTTTAACATGCCGATGGAAGTGACCGGAACACTCGGTGTGTTTATGGCAGTGGTTTCAGTTTTCTGGAATATGATTTTTAACCACTATTTCGAAAAAGTAGAGCATAAATTTAATTGGGAAAGAACGATCCCTGTACGGATTTTACATGCGATTGGTTTTGAGGGTGGTTTGCTGATTGCGACTGTACCGATGATTGCATATATGATGCAGATGACTGTGATTGATGCATTTATTTTAGATATTGGCTTAACCTTATGTATTTTGGTTTATACCTTTATTTTCCAGTGGTGCTATGACCATATTGAAGATAAGTTTTTCCCAAATGCTAAAGCTGCATCACTTCATTAATTCACTATATTGAAATGAAATAAGCACCCAGATGGGTGCTTATTTTTTAGGTGCATATAGAAATTATTTTTCTACAATCGCAACCACACCTTCACCGCCTGCTGTACAGATCGAGATTAATGCGCGGCCTGAACCTTTTTCATTAATTAATTTAGCTGCAGTAGCCAAGATACGACCACCAGTTGCAGCAAATGGGTGACCTGCACCTAAAGATGAACCATTTACGTTCAGTTTAGAGCGGTCAATTGAACCCAATGGTGCATCTAAGCCAAGACGTTCTTTACAGAATTTTTCATCTTCCCAAGCTTTTAGGGTAGAGAGTACTTGAGATGCAAATGCTTCATGGATTTCGTAGAAATCGAAGTCTTGAAGCTTAAGGTTAGCACGCTTAAGCATACGAGGTACTGCATAAGCAGGAGCCATCAATAAGCCTTCTTTAGGACCGTTCTTGCCAATGAAGTCAACAGCTGCTGTTTCAGAGAAAGAAAGATAAGCTAAAACTTCATGTCCGTTTTCTTTTGCCCATTCTTCAGAAGCAAGCAATACCACAGAAGCACCATCAGTCAACGGAGTTGAGTTACCCGCTGTCATTGTTGCAGTTTCGCCTTTACCGAAAACTGGTTTTAACTTAGCAAGTTTTTCAACTGTACTGTCAGGACGTAAGTTGTTGTCACGGTTAAGACCTAAGAATGGAGTCATTAAGTCATCAAAGAAACCACGCTCATAAGCAGCAGCAAGTTTTTGATGGCTGCTTGCAGCTAGCTCGTCTTGTGCTTCTCGAGTGATACCCCATTCTAATGCAGTTATTGCTTGGTGCTCACCCATTGAAAGGCCAGTACGTGGTTCACCATTGCTTGGTGCATCAAGAAGCTTTTTAAAATCAATCTTTGTTAAAGCTTTAAGACGGTCTTTACCTGTTTTAGCAACATTAAGTTCAAGTAAAACTTTACGTAAGCCATCACCTACAGCAATCGGTGCGTCAGAAGTTGTATCTACGCCACCTGCAATACCTACGTCAATTTGACCAAGCGCAATTTTGTTAGCAACAACAAATGCTGCCTGTAAACCTGTACCACATGCAATTTGGATGTCGTAAGCAGGAGTTTCAGGAGCAAGATCTGTGCTCAATACAACTTCACGAGTCATGTTGAAGTCACGGCTATGTTTTAAAACAGCACCCGCAACAACTTCGCCAATACGCTTACCTTGTAAGTTAAAGCGTTCAACCAAACCATTCAATGCTGCTGTCAGCATGTCAGAATTAGACGCTTTGAAGTAGGCAGTATTTGAACGTGCAAATGGAATACGGTTGCCACCAAGGATTGCAACGCGGCGAACAGTGTTTTGACTCATGGTTTTATCCTGTTGAACAGAAGTTTTGGTTTTTGTTGCTTTTGGTGCTGCAGCTACATTTGAAGATGTAGACGGGGTTGCTGAAGCAGCGCTCTTACTACGAGGGCTACGTGCAGGTGCAGTCGTTGAACGAGTACGTGTCGTTTTTGGTGTATTAGTTGCTGCTTTAGGAGTAGTGCTGTTACGCTTAGCCGTGTTAGAAGCCGACTTTGATGTATTTGACACTTTTTCCTGAGCAGAATTCTCGACTGCTGGATTTTCTTGAGTTGTTTTGCTCATAAGGCTTTTCCAAGCATAATAACGATATTCTTGTTAGCTACCTTAACACAATTCAAATAGACCTGTATTGACTAGAATGACATTGTAGATAGCATTCAGGTCAAGACATCCAAAGATGAACTCAAGTATGATTTGGAGTAACTCTAATGAACGACTGCTTTCATATTGTTTCTATCCATCTCATAACATAATGAAGCCTGTCGTAGAAAATTCATTTCTTTGAGAGATAATAATCATGACTGATCAATACCAAGCATTTACGCAATCTCCTATTGGTAAATTCGTTGTTAAAAATCTGGGTTTACCTTCGCCTGTTGTATTAGAGCGTTTTGAAAGTGCTCAGCCAGTAGTGAAAGGTGCAGTATTGGTTGGCGCGGCGCCGTCAAGCGTTTTGTCTGGTGCGATTGCACAAGTACTTAGCAATATTCATGCAGATAGCTATGTAGGCAATAATGTTGCATTACAACAAGAAGCTGCAAAAGTTGGATTAAATTTACGTCCATTCAATGCAGGCGATAAAGAATCAAAATTCAAAGCTGTTGTATTTGATGCATCTGGTATTCAAAACTCAGAACAGTTAAACGAACTTTATAAATTCTTTAACCCGATTGCACGTCAAGTTGCGACTTCTGGTCGAGTGATTGTTATTGGTACAACGCCTGAAACTGCAAAAACTGTAAAACAGGCGATTGCTCAGCGTGCACTTGAAGGCTTTATCAAATCTGTAGGTAAAGAATTTAAAAAGGGTATTACTGCTCAAGTTGTGTATGTAGACGAAGGTGCTGCTGCAAACCTTGAATCAACATTACGTTTCTTGCTTTCACCACGTTCATCTTATGTATCTGGTCAAGTGATTCGTGTTTCTAAAGCAGATGTGGTTGATGTTGATTGGGCAAAACCGCTTGCTGGAAAAACTGCGTTAGTAACTGGTGCAAGCCGTGGTATCGGTGAGGCAATTGCACACGTGTTGGCACGTGACGGTGCTCATGTTATTTGTTTAGACGTACCGCAACAACAAGCTGATCTTGACCGTGTAGCAGCTGACATTGGCGGTTCTACATTGGCAATTGACATTACAGCTGCTGATGCGGGCGAAAAAATTAAAGCTGCTGCGGCAAAACAAGGCGGTTTAGATATTATCGTTCATAACGCTGGTATTACACGTGACAAAACTTTGGCAAATATGAAGCCAGAGCTTTGGGACTTAGTCATTAATATTAACTTGTCTGCTGCTGAACGCGTAAACGACTACTTGTTAGAAAACGATGGTCTAAATGCAAATGGCCGCATTGTTTGTGTATCATCAATTAGTGGTATTGCTGGTAACCTTGGTCAAACCAACTATGCTGCATCTAAAGCAGGTGTCATTGGTCTAGTGAAATTTACTGCGCCTATTCTAAAAAATGGTATTACCATTAACGCAGTAGCACCTGGCTTTATCGAGACTCAAATGACTGCTGCGATTCCATTTGCGATTCGTGAAGCTGGTCGCCGTATGAACTCAATGCAACAAGGCGGTTTACCTGTTGATGTGGCAGAAACAATTGCATGGTTTGCATCAACTGCTTCTACAGGTGTAAATGGCAACGTTGTACGCGTGTGCGGTCAAAGCTTGTTAGGCGCTTAAGCACTTTTAGCTAAATAGGGGTGCTTGTGCATCCCTTTTTTATTCAAGAATTTATAAATTATAAAAGGTTAGGTATGAATACTCGTCATTTTAGCCAGCTACCAAAAGCGGCATTGGCTTATCCAAAAGTAGTGCAAGGTTTAATTTTTAAAAAGCCTAAAGGCCCAAAAATCTTACCGCAAGTTGAATATGTGGTAGATACTTTAGAAATTGATCAGAACCATCTCAAAGCTTATAACGAAGTATGTGGCTTTCAAAATAATGGCTTTGTACCAGCAATTTATTTGGCTGTGCTTTCTCAAAGCTTGCAAATGCATATGATGACGGCAGAAGCATTTCCATTTCCAATTTTAGGTTTAGTGCATATTCGTAACCAGATTAAACAGACCAGACCGATTGGCGTAACTGAAAAACTCACTCTCTCATGTAAATTTGGGGAACTAAAACCACATGATAAAGGCGTTCAGTTTGACTTTATTACCACAGCAAAAGTTGGCAATGAAGTGGTGATGGAAGGCTTAACGACTTATTTATCTCGCCAAAAAGTCGAGAAAAGAGTGGGTGAGAAAGCCAAAGAAGAACAAGCGCCATCTTATGTTCCAAAGGCAGAGTGGAATATTTTAGAAAACACTGGTCGCCGTTATGCGAAAGTGTCTGGTGATTTTAACTTAATTCATATTCATGCCATTACTGCAAAAGCATTTGGTTTTAAGCAAGCAATTGCGCATGGTATGTGGAGCAAAGCTAAAGCATTAGCAAACCTTGAATTACCAAATGCTTATGAAGCAGATGTATGGTTTAAGCTGCCAATGTTCTTACCGTCAAAAGTTGAGTTTTTAACTGCAAATGCAGATAAAAAGACTGATTTCTTGATTCGTAATGCCAAATCACAAAAACCGCATGTTGCAGGAACTGTAAAAGCGTTATAAAAATATCAGCAGCCTGAACAGAGGTTTGGGCTGCTTTTGAGCAAAATAACAAAAAATACAAGGAACTTCATGTGATTAAAGAAATTTTACTGGCCGATACCCATAACTATCACGGTATTTTAGATGAACGTTTTATTGATTTAGCTCACCAGTTCAGCCGTCTTCAAGATGCTAGAACAGGACAAGGTGGAGCTGCTTTAGCGGTTTATTTTAGAGGCCAGAAAGTTGTAGATATCTACACCGGTCTAAAATCACAAACTGAAGCTTGGCAACCTGACACATTGGCAGTTTGCTACTCTACG
This sequence comes from Acinetobacter sp. 148, assembly GCF_031196675.1. Classification (NCBI taxonomy): domain Bacteria; kingdom Pseudomonadati; phylum Pseudomonadota; class Gammaproteobacteria; order Moraxellales; family Moraxellaceae; genus Acinetobacter; species Acinetobacter sp. 148. Next base: position 30,530 of record NZ_JAVIMT010000032.1, read on the forward strand.
GGTAAAGGTGTACTTGCAACTTTAGCGCATATTTTGGTAAGTGAAGGGTTTTTAGAATACGACAAACCGATTGTGACCTATTGGCCTGAGTTTGCTCAAAATGGAAAAGAGCAAATGACTTTGCGTCATGTGCTAAGCCATCAAAGCGGCATGTTTGATGTTCGAAATATCATCGAAAGTGCGAGAGAAATGCTCGACTGGTCACATATGTTAGATGTGGTCGCAGCGACTAAGCCAAGATTTCTTGCAGGAGAGGGCAATGCTTATCAAGCTTTAACATTCGGTTGGCTTGTCGGTGGCGTACTTGAAAAAGCAACTGGTCAATCTCTAGATCAGCTCATGCAAAAATATCTTGTTGAGCCATTACAGCTAGATGGTGCCTATTTTGGAACGCCTGCAAATGAGTTGGATCGTGTAGCACGTTTAATTATTCAACCAAAACCAGAAAAACCAGCATCTACTCAAGTTGAAAAACCTAAAAAGCCACAGATGCGTAAGAGTTCACTCTCTGAAAAAGTGATTACATGGACGGGTCAAGACCCGCAAGACTTTCAGGATGCCATGATTCCAAAAGGAATGAAAAATTTTAGTTTCTTTAGTGATGAGGGGCTGCAAGCAGTCATTCCGGCAGCGAACGGGACATTTACTGCAAATAGCCTTGCTAAAATTTATGCGATGCTAGCAAATCAAGGTGAATGGGATGGACAGCAATTGATTCGCCCAGAAGTATTTAAAGAACTTAGTACTATTCAAAGTTATGCGCGTGATCGTGTCATGCCAATACCGATGAATTGGCGCTTAGGATATCACCGTATTATTACCATGGGTAAACGTGCAAAAAATGGCTTTGGGCATATTGGTTACAATGGTTCAGGAGCGTGGTGTGATCCTGAGCGTGACCTCAGCTTTGCCTATACCCATAACTTCCAGATTGGTTCAATTACAGGCGATTATCGTTTGTGGGGGCTGACTCAAGAAGCTTTACGTTGCACCGACCAAATTTTAAAAGGCCGTAAAGGCTGGTTCTAATTTTAGTATTTTAAAGCTGGTATTTTTAAGCAATGCCAGCTCAACATTTATAATAATTCTAGGCGAATAATTGCTTCGGTATGACGCTTAAAATCTTCTTCAGCTAAACCTTGTAAACCAAGTTTATAAATCCCTTCTAATCCACACACAAAGGCAATGAGTCGCCACGCAATATCTGTGGAATTAGACCTATTTTTAAATTCGCCTTCTTTTTGACCGCATTCAATCGATTGCACAATAGCTTGATGCCAACTTTGCATGGCGAGGTTATACGCTTTTTGTATTTCAATATCTTGTTCAATTAAGAGTTCAGCTTCATTCCATAAACGTAAGTAGGGCTGAAGCCTGTCTATATTTTCTGCACCTAATAAGATGAAGAGTCTTTGAAATTGGCTAGTTGTTTGGAGAGTTTGTTCAATTTCATCAAGCTGTTCCATCAGCTTTAAAAAAGCTTCAGCTTTTAAATGAGATGCCGAAGAAAAATGATGATGGACTTGTCCGGTAGAGGTTTGTGCCTCTGTTGCGATTCGACGTACCGTCATGGCTGTAAAACCTTCAGCCAAAGCAATTTGCATGGCAGCTTGCAGAATCATTTCTCTGCGTTGATCGCGATTAAGATAGGCCATGTTTCTTACACCTGACTGAATTTGACACAAACTACATTAAAATTTAAAGTTGGACAAGTGTCCAATTGTGTATATAATAACCGCAATTTGAACACATGTCCAAGTTTTGGATATCGAAGAGCGTTATGCAAAAAAAATGGTTAATCCTGACAATTATCGTCCTCATTTATTTACCTGTTACGATTGATGCAACGGTGATGCATGTTGCAACACCATCTTTAAGTGCAGCATTGAATTTAACTGCCAATCAGCTTTTATGGATTATTGATATTTATTCGCTGATTATGGCGGGTTTGATTTTGCCGATGGGTGCACTCGGTGATCGTATCGGCTTTAAAAAATTATTATTTATTGGAACCGCAGTTTTTGGTGTGGGTTCGTTAGCTGCGGCTTTTTCTCCAACTGCCTATGCCTTAATTGCTTCTCGTGCTGTTTTAGGCCTAGGGGCAGCTATGCTTATTCCTGCCACTTTATCCGGTATCCGTAATGCCTTTACCGAAGAAAAGCAGAGAAATTTTGCACTTGGCCTTTGGTCTACAGTAGGTGGAGGTGGAGCAGCTTTTGGTCCATTAGTCGGTGGTTTTGTATTAGAGCATTTCCACTGGGGAGCTGTATTCCTCATTAATATCCCGATCATTTTAGTCGTTCTAGTTATGATCGTGATGATCATTCCTAAACAACAAGAGAAAACTGATCAGCCAATTAACTTAGGGCAAGCTTTAGTTTTGGTTGTAGCAATTTTAAGCCTCATCTATTCAATTAAATCGGCTATGTATAACTTTTCGGTGCTCACGGTTGTGATGTTTGTGGTGGGTATAAGCACATTAATTCACTTCATTCGAAGCCAAAAAAGAGCTACGACACCAATGATTGATCTGGAATTATTTAAACATCCAGTGATTTCTACCAGTATTGTTATGGCAGTTGTGTCCATGATTGCTTTGGTTGGCTTTGAATTACTTTTGTCTCAAGAGTTGCAGTTTGTACACGGGTTTTCTCCATTACAGGCAGCCATGTTTATTATTCCATTTATGATTGCAATTAGTTTAGGTGGTCCATTAGCAGGTATTTGTTTAAATAAATGGGGTTTACGTAGAGTATCGAGCCTAGGTATTTTTGTGAGCGCGCTCAGTTTGTGGGGGCTTGCTCAGCTTAATTTTTCAACCGACCACTTTTTAGCATGGACGTGTATGGTCTTTTTAGGCTTTAGCATTGAGATTGCCTTACTTGCCTCAACTGCTGCCATTATGTCATCTGTGCCCCCTCAAAAGGCGAGTGCAGCAGGTGCTATTGAGGGAATGGCCTATGAGCTTGGAGCAGGTTTAGGTGTCGCTATTTTTGGTTTAATGTTGTCTTGGTTTTATAGCCGCTCAATTATTTTGCCAGCCGAGCTTCCGTCAGACTTAATTGAAAAAGCGAGTATCTCGATTGGAGAAACCATGCAATTAGCGTCTAACCTTGAAAATCCTTTAGGAGGACAGTTGGTAGCAGTTGCGCAGCAAGCTTTTAGCTATGCGCATAGTTGGGTGCTTACAATCTCCGCCATTTGTTTCTTCCTTTTAACTGTATTTGTCTGGTTTAGCTTTCCAAAGAAAGTAAATTAAGAAATTCAAAATAGAGGATAAAAAGAGAGATGATCTTTCTTTTTATCCTTAAATATCTTTTTTAATATTTTCTTCATATCGAAATTGGTTATTTAATTCTCATAAACAAACTATTCTTTAATAGGTTTCATGTTTTTATTTCAAAATGATTCAATATTCATGTAATTGAAATTTAATGAAAAATTAATTGTTGTGAAATTGACTGTGTAAAAATGGTTTGCTAACCTGCTAGACGAAAAAATTAAAAACAAATAAAAGAGGCTGCTGTGAATTTTAAATTAAAAACATCACTCATTATTGGAGCAATTGTTGCGTCTTCACTTGTATATGCCGCAACTGTACTTTCACCAAATCAGAATAATAATAGTGGATCAATTCCATCCGGTTATTCAGATTTAGAATTTAATCTAGCAAATGGGAATTGGGTCAAAAACCTCACTTTACCCATAAGCGCTAATAATTTGGACAAAATTACAATTCGTTCTAGTGCTGCCTATAGTAGTTATTTAGATACTTCTAATACCAATATTCCGTTAGAGGTTTTAAAGATAAATAGTGGTGATGTTTACCAATTCATCTTTAATAGTAGTCAAAATAAATGGATCGCTCAGTTAGCGACTGTGAGTCCTACCAATGGTGCGACCTATGAAGTCGTTCCATTAACAACTGCATCTATGCAAAAAGTAATCATTCAAAATGACAAATGGGCACAAACCATTGCTTTACCGAGTGACGTACGTGACGGAACAACTGTACAAGTTGTTTCTACAGCAAGTACAAGTTCGGACATTGATAAAACAAATTTACTATTCCCGAGCAGTTTCTCATTAAAAAATGGATCTGAATATTGGTTTAAATATTATTCTGCTTTAGGAAAATGGGTTCCTGAATATATAAAACCTCAGAAGCTAAATGTTCAGCAAATCGGAACATCTTTAGCAGCAGTAAATAGTCCACTTACCGAAGTTTCATTTGGAGATGGAAATTGGGTTTCCAATTTCACTTTGCCGACCACTGCAAGTGATCGGGATAGAATTATTATCAAGTCTACAGCGACTTGGTCTGCAAAAATTAATAATACCAATATTAATAGCCAAGCGACTTTAACGCTTAAAACAGGCGATCAATATGAGTTTATGTATGTAAGTGACAAAGGATATTGGCAGTTGATCTCTTCACCAACAAAGGTGATTGATTCTACAGCAACAATCCCTGCAACTTTACCGAATATGACTCAGCCTACTTTAAAGGTGAAATTGTCTACATCAAATTGGCAGCCAACCTTACAACTACCTGCTAAAGCTCAAGTCGGCGATAAAGTTGTTATTGTGTCTAATGCATCGGCAGATACCTATATTAATGCCGCTAATGGCTTGACTACTGCAATTAAAAATGGTGAAAATCGCCGTTTTATCTACACCGCTCAAGGCTGGACAGTAGATAGTTATACAATTGATATGTTGTTGGTTTCTAGCCCAGAGGTAAATTCAATTTTAGGTGACAGCGCTGCAAAACTTAGAATGATTGAAGGCGTAAATTTAACGAATTTAACTGCTGAAAATTCGAATGCACGTTTTTACTTAAGAGATGTAGGTTATCTAACTTACAAAATTCCTGCTGCCACTTTAAAAGAAGCAATCTCGACTGGACGAGATGACACCACGGTACAAAATGAGCGTAAACGTGTATTGGCAGATGGTGTCTATTATCAAGGTAATGAACCGGGTGATGGCGGTTGTGGTTGGGCTTGGATTAATGCTTCTGCATATAACATGATTGGCGCAAATGATATTGCAGGTTGTTCTTTCGCGGCCATGCGTCATGAAGTTGGGCACAATCTAGGCCTGTACCATAATGGTTCAACCAATATTGGCTCAGGTTTTGCTCATCCGTTAGGAAGTACAGCAATGGGCGGTAATAATATTAATTTCTATTCTAGCCCGTATCTGTATAACCCGAAATATGGTGTACGTTTAGGGGAAGAAGGAAAAATTGATGCTGTCAGTGTCATTAACCTGAATGCGCAGAAAATTTCTCTATATAACTAATCTCTATTTTTAGCTGTAACTAATGAAGAAAAATAAATTGTTAATAGGAACTGCTATCGCTTGTGTGGCGTTAGCAGTTTTAATCTGGTTTGCTTTTTCACAGCAAAGCTCTTCTGCTTTAACATCGTCTTTAGAAAGTCGGCAAGAGTCTGGGGCAAAAGTGACAGATAGTCAGAATGAATTTGCTCGTCAAAATATACTGAATTTGAGTCCGTCTGAAAAAGAAAGATTGTCTCAGCAACAGATTGTTTTTAATGAAATAGAAAAGGATCAAATACCTTCTAATGTTAATTTTCCACTAATTAAAAATGCAGAAGGTATGGTCATTAAATATGATCCAAATGTGATTGAACTTAAAAAAGTGGGTGACACTGTTAAGTTCCAAATGTTGGAATATGGCATTAATCGCACGGGTAAAATTGTAGAAATCGAACCTGTTGACCAAGATATTGTTCGGTGGACCGGTAAATTTGATCAGGGCGATCCGAATCAAAATTTCTTTACCATTACTCAAAGTCAAAAAGACCATTATACGATCATGCAAATTTTTACCGAGAAGGGAAATTATTCGGCTGAAATTAAGGATGGTGTGGGACTCGTGCAAACGATGGATGAAGGTGTTACTGATCAAGAGCTTCATCATGATCATCCTTAGACAATAAATGGTTCTGGTAGAGAAAAGAAGTCAGTTCGCAGTTTATCTGTACGGATATGAGCTTTATACGTTCACACTCTTTTAAAAACAAAGTATGCTTATGCCTGTAACAAGGAGCATACATGTATCAAGTACTTGCTAGAAAATACCGTCCACGTAATTTCAATGAGTTAGTGGGACAAAAACATGTTTCTCGTGCATTAAGTAGTGCATTGGAACGCGGTCGTCTTCACCATGCTTATTTATTTACAGGAACGCGTGGTGTAGGTAAAACTACAATTGCACGTATTTTAGCCAAGTGTTTGAACTGTGAAACGGGTGTGACTTCTACGCCATGTGAAGTCTGCGCAACATGTAAAGCGGTAAACGAAGGCCGCTTTATTGACCTAATCGAAATCGATGCTGCTTCAAGAACAAAAGTAGAAGATACGCGTGAACTTTTAGACAACGTTCCTTATGCACCAACTCAAGGCCGTTTTAAAGTTTACCTGATTGATGAAGTACATATGCTCTCTACGCATTCTTTTAATGCGTTATTAAAAACACTAGAAGAACCACCAGAACACGTTAAGTTTTTGTTTGCAACGACAGACCCACAAAAGCTACCGATTACGGTTATTTCACGTTGTTTGCAATTTACTCTACGACCTTTAGCTGTCGATGAAATTACCAAGCACCTCGGTGCTATTCTTGAAAAAGAACAGATTGCTGCTGACCAAGATGCAATTTGGCAAATTGCTGAATCTGCTCAAGGTTCATTACGTGATGCATTATCTTTAACTGACCAAGCCATTGCTTATGGGCAAGGTGCTGTACATCATCAAGATGTTAAAGAAATGCTTGGCCTGATTGACCGTACGATCATATATGATTTGATTTTAGCGGTTCATCAAAACCAACGTGAAAAAGTGAGCCAGTTATTACTCCAATTTAGATATCAAGCCTTAGATGTCTCGTTAGTACTGGATCAGCTCATTTCAACATTGCATGAGTTGGCTTTATTACAATATTTACCAGAGCTCGGCTTAAAGTATAGTGAAGAAATTAATGCCAAAATTCTTCAGCTTTCTAAACTGATTTCTGCTCAAGATTTGCAGCTTTACTACCAAATCGCATGTAAAGGCCGTTCAGACTTGCAGCTTGCCGTAACGCAAGAGCAAGGTTTTGAAATGTGCGTTTTACGATTATTGGCATTCCGTCCTTTAGCACCAAATGAAATTTTAGTTTCAGAGCCTGTTCAACAAAATGGGCAAGCAGAAGTAGGCCTAAATTCACAAGCTCAAACAGCCCAAGAGATTACTCCTGTAAGTGCTATTCAGCCTGTTGAAGTTATTAACCAACCCGCTATGGTTGAACCTGAACCTGAACCTGAACCTGAACCTGAACCTGAACCTGAACCTGAACCTGAACCTGAACCTAATCAGGACTTAATGGTATTTGACCCAAATCATCATGAGTTGATTGGACTTGAGTCAGCAGTTGTTCAAGAGACCGTTAGTGTTCTTGAGGAAGATTTCATTCCGGTGCCAGAACAAAAGTTAGTACAAGTTCAGGCTGAAACCCAAGCCAAACGAATCGAACCTGAACCAACTTCTACTGCTGAGCCTAAAGGTTTATTTGAAGCATCGAGTGCTGAATTTTCACTTGTTCAAGATACGTCAGCTTATGACTTGGTTTCTGAACCTGTTATTGAACAACAGTCATTGGTGCAAGCTGAAATTGTTGAAACAGTTGCGGTGGTAAAAGAGCCTAACGCAACAGATAACAACCAGCTGATGCCACAAGATATTTTAAAGTTGCCATCACAAACTTTGGAAGGTGAGTGGACACTTGAAAAGTGGGAGTTTTGGTTTAGAAATAGCCAGCTTTCTCCAGCCGTTCAAGAACTTGCTCAACATGGTGTGATGACTGGGGAAATTGGTGGCAACACGGTTTTCCATATTCCTCAAGAATATGAAAATATGTTGACTCAGCTACAACAAGCCCTAATTGAAGCTTTAAAGCAGCAGTGGCCAAATACACAATTTACGGTCAAGTATGGTGCAGTTAATACTGCTACACCGTATGTTATGCAAAGCGTTCGTAAAGAAAAAGCTTTCCATCGGGCTACAGAACTATTACAGCAACAACCCGTTATTAAAAGCCTCATAGAGACTTTTGATGGTGAGCTGCAAAATATTCAATTAAAGCCTTAAGTTCAATTGAGTTTTGATCTGGTGAGAAACTTGAAAAAATAGAATTTTCATAGTTTTCACTGGATTGAAATATTCAGGTCACGCCACTGTCATTGTACTTTTCTATGTTAGCCATTTTAGATTTTAAATGGACTATATATCGTCATGAAAAGGCAATACACAGGAACAATTTCCTTTAAATATTCTTATTTTTTATTAATCGGTGCCATTCTGCTGAGTGGTTGTAACGACTCGGCAAATGATAATTCGAATACACCCGACACAGGTAAAAAGCCTGTCATGCGCTGTGCTCCATAAACTTAAATAATAAAAAGAATTTGATCATGATTACACGTCGTAAATTTTTAAATTACTCTTTAAATATGGGCTTTGGCGCTGCAGCGTTGGCGGCTTTCCCATCGAGTATTCAAAAAGCTCTAGCAATTCCTGCAAATAATAAAACGGGCACTATTCAGGATGTTGAACATGTCATCATCTTAATGCAGGAAAACCGATCTTTTGACCATTATTTTGGTACGTTAAAGGGCGTTCGAGGCTTTGCTGACCGTTTTACGATTCCTCTGCCAAATGGTCGCCGTGTCTGGGAACAGCTGAGAAGTAATGGTCAGGTTTTAACTCCATTTCACTTAGATGGAACAGCCAATAATGCACAGCGTGCAGATGGTACGCCACATACTTGGAACGACAGTCAGCTGGCTTGGGACAATGGGCGCATGGTGAACTGGCCAACTCATAAAACTGATATCTCAATGGGTTATTTTAAAGAAAAAGAAATTCCATATCAGTTTGCACTTGCCAATGCCTTTACGATTTGTGATGCCTACCATTGTTCTATGCACACCGGAACAGATGCGAACCGCTCTTTTCATTTAACTGGTACCAATGGTGCAACACCGACTAAGCGTTCATTTGTAAATAATGAATGGGACTGGATTGATGGTAACCCAGCGACGGCAGACCGTGGTTACACTTGGAAAACCTATGCCGAAAGATTAGAAGAAGCAGGGATAAGCTGGATTTGTTATCAGAATATGCCAGATGAATGGGGCGATAATATGTTGGGTGCATTCCGTTCTTTTAGAAAGGCCAACATTGCATCCGGTTATCCCGTTTCAAGCGGTGGGGAGCCGAATAAACCATATGCCGATACGGGTCAAAAACTACCGTATAAAGCCTATGATGCGGCTACTGATAATGCCAAAAATCCACTCTATAAAGGCATTGCAAATACGCTACCGGGCAATAAACCAGAAGAATATCTCGACGCTTTTAAAAGAGACATTCGTGAAGGGAAGTTACCTCAAGTTTCTTGGATTAACGCGCCATCGATATACTGCGAACATCCAGACCCTTCAAGCCCGGTTCAAGGAGCTTGGTTTATTCAAGAAATTATTGATGCATTAACTGCTGTGCCAGAGGTGTGGAGTAAAACGGCTCTGCTCATCAACTTTGATGAAAATGATGGTTACTTTGACCATATGCCATCGCCATCAGCACCATCTCGACTCAAAAACGGCCAGTACGCAGGTAAATCGACATTAAGCAGTGTTGATATGCAGGATGAATATTTTGATCATGCTGCACCTGAGGGGAGTCATTCACAGCCTACACCTGATGGACGAGTTTATGGCCCGGGTCCTCGTGTTCCGTTATATGTGATTTCCCCATGGAGCCGTGGTGGTTGGGTCAACTCACAAGTTTTTGATCATACTTCCGTGCTCATGTTTTTAGAAAAACGTTTTGGTGTAAAAGAGCCGAATATCAGTCCATACCGCCGTGCAGTATGTGGTGATTTAACCAGTGCATTTAACTTTAAAACACCAAATGCAGATGTTTTACCGCAGCTGAGTGGTAAACAAACACGTGTGCAGGCAGATGAGTTAAGAGAAAATCAGGAAGCTTTGCCAGCTGTTCCTGTACCTACAGATGTAAAATTACCAATTCAGCAAAGTGGTATACGTCTATCACGGGCGCTACCTTATGAGTTGCATACCAGTGCGCGCTGTAAAGCAGATGGTAAGGTGAAATTGATTTTTTCTAATACGGGTAAGCAAGCAGCGGTTTTCCATGTATATGACAAGCTCAATTTAGACCGTATTCCAAAGCGTTATATTGTCGAGCCGAATAAAACTTTAGATGATGAGTGGGATGCTTTAAAAGATAACTTAGGCCGTTATGACCTATGGGTACTTGGTCCAAATGGCTACCATCGACATTTTAAAGGGGATACTCAACGTATTATCGATAGTGGTGTTAAACCTGAAATTCGAGTGTGCTATGACATTGCTAATGGTGATGTTTATGTCGAACTCATGAATGAGGGAACCAAGGATACAATATTGACAATAAAACCTTGTGCATATCGACATGATGCGCCATTGCAACTGACCGTAAAAGCGGGACAAGTTGTTAAGCAACATTGGTCGTTGGCTGATGTTGGGCATTGGTATGATTTTGAAGTTGCGAGCCAGAGTGATCAGTATTATTACCGACGTTTTGCTGGCCGAGTCGAAACAGGTGAGGACTCCTTTAGTGATCCTGCAATGATCTAAGTTAGGATGAGGCAAAAAGAGGAACTTATTTTCTTTTTGCCTCATTTTTTATAATAAAAAATTCTCTAAAACTTCACGGACTGACTCGGATATTGGAACAGTCTTGCGTGTTTCACGATCAACAAACACATGCACAAAATGTCCTTGAGCTGATGCTTGGTCTTGACCTTGTTTAAAGATTGCCAATTCATAGCGTAAAGATGTCGTACCAATTTTACCAATCGCAACGCCTACCTGAATAACTTCTGGAAATGATAACTCTTGAAAAAAGCTACAAGCTGAGTCGACGACTAAACCAATTGATTTTGCTTCATGAATATCAAAACCTGTTTTCTGGATGAGCAAAGCATTGGCTGCCGTATCAAAATAGCTATAGTAGATCACATTATTCACATGACCGTAAATATCGTTATCTGCCCAGCGCGTTTGAATATCTAAAAAGAATTTAAATTGATCACGAGTTTTTAAAACGGGTTTAGTCATTAATAAATCGCCTGATAAATTGCTAAAGCAGCTGCTTCTGTCATGTCACGTGGATTATTTTGTAGTAATCGAGTTTGCAACATGGCATCTTGAGCAAGTCTTGGTAAGCTAGACTCTTCAATACCTAAATCACTAAGTTTTAAAGTCAAACCACTACGGTCTAAGTGATTTTGCATATGGTCAATAAACAGATCACACAACCCATCGGTGCTGCCATTACTATATGGATCAAGCCATTGCATAAGTTCTGCATAGTATTGTTTGGCATAAGGCGCATTAAATTTCAGTACTTCAACGAGCACCAAAGCATTGGTATGTCCATGCGACAAATGAAAATGTCCACCCAATGGATAGGCTAAAGCATGCACGGCAGCAACAGGTGAGTTTGCAAATGCCTGACCCGCAAGCATTGAGCCGAACAGCATGTTCTGACGTGCCTCTAAATCATTACCGTTTTTAAGAACTTTCGGTAAGTTATGGTTCAGCAGCTTCAAAGCGTGTTTCGCTAAAATATCGGTATAAATATTTTTCTTATGTTTAGAGGTATATGCCTCAATGGCATGGACCATCGCATCAATACCTGTAGCAGCCGTAATATGGGCAGGTAGATTTTGAGTAAAAGTTGCATCAAGAATTGCTGTATCGGCATAGAGTACCGGAGAGACAATTCCCATTTTTGTCGTTTCACCTGTAGTCACTATTGATATGGGCGTCACTTCCGAGCCAGTACCGGCTGTAGTGGGAATTAAAATAAGTGGAAGTCGGGCTGTTTTGACCTGATTTACCCCATACATTTCTTGTAGGTTTTGAGTTTGGTTAGGATGTGCGAGTAAGGCAATCACTTTGGCTACATCTAAAGAACTTCCGCCTCCAAAGCCGACAATAACATCTACATTTTGCTGTTTAGCATAATTCGCTGCATCTAATACCACTTGCTCTGGTGGGTCGGCCTGAACATCAGCATAAATGACATGTTCAATTTTAAGAGTATCTAAAATTTGAAGAATAGGCCGGTGTAACTGATTTTTAATCATACCTGCATCTGTTACCAGTAATAACTTGCGGTAAGTTTTTGATGCCAACACATTCTGTAATTCTTGTATAGAACCGAGTCCTGAAATAATGTTGGGAACGGTCTGAAACTGAAAATGGTTCATATACATTATTTCCTTATTTTTGAAAATTATTATAGATGCATTCTATAGGATTCATTCTGCAAATTCTCTTAAAAGTAGCTGTGCTTTTAAGCTGCATTTAGTTAAAGAAAATTCACTTGAAAATTGGCATTTTATAAACTAATTTTCAAAATCATTAAATGAAATTAGATTGTGAATACCTTATTGGTAAATGCAAATAAGGTAAATTTTTTTAAGGATATGCATGTGAAAATAGATACTGATGTCAAAACTGGATACGGCAAGGATACCGACAAAAATGGATATGCAAATATTAAGTATCGTGAGCTAATTCAAAAATTAACAGCAACATTATCATTGACGCTTTTGTCATTTGGATGGGGCTCTACAGTAAACGCAGCACAACAACAAATCGCTTTAGTAGGAACCTGGACATCTATCCCAGATGCACCGCTTGTGCAAAAACCAGAAAAAGCCAGTGAAGGTTTGTACCAGCTACAAGTTAATGCTGACGGGACCTTAACTCCTGTTAAGGTATTGCAAATGAAAAGTCCATCTTGGGTTGTAAAATCGAAAGATGGCCGTTTTGCATATACCACTAATGAAGAAAATGAAGGGGCGGTAACGGCATTATCGGTTCAAAATGGAAAGGTAGAGGTATTGAATACGGTAAATAGTCATGGCGGGCATCCAACACATGCATCCATCAGTTTAGATGGTAAATTCCTATTTGTGTCGAATTATTCTGCATTTGATAAAGGACGTGGCGGTGTCGCTGTTTTGCCAATTTTACCAAATGGACATTTGGGTGAAATGGTACAAAATATTGTTTTTTCGGAGGGTTCTGGTCATGTTAAAGGGCGTCAGGATAGTGGCCATGCCCATTCGACAACTTTTAGCCCAGATGGTAAGTATTTATATGCAAGTGATCTTGGAAATGACAAAGTCTATGCTTTTCGTTACAACCCAAGTAAGCCTCAACCACTTGAAGCGGACAAGAGCCGAGATGTGAGTTTTAAGCATGGTTCTGGTCCACGTCATATGGTCTTTTCACCAAATGGTAAACAGGCATACATTACCGCGGAAATGCGAAGTGAAATTGTGACGTTTAACGTACAAGATGGCCATTTGAAAAAAGTCGCTGAGCTAAAACTGGTTCACGAAGACAAAACACCTGAATTCAAGAGTGCAAGTGGAATTATTCTTAGTCCAAATGGTAAGTATGTGATCGCTGCAAATCGTGGTGCGGACAACAAACTTTTGGTATTTAAAATCCAACAGAATGGGCTTTTAGGTCAACCACAAGTTTATAAGGCCAATGGTATTGAACCACGTGCTTTTTCATTTGATGAGTCAGGTAAATATCTGTATGTGACGAATGTTTATAGTAATAACATTAGCTTATTCCGTTTTGATACCAAAAATGGCTCATTAAAACCTTTAGGCGATGCAGCTAAAATATCGACTCCAACTGATATCAAATTCTTTTAATAATTTTTTCTCACACTGATCCTGCAATATTTATAAGCTATTACATTTTTCAGTGTTCATTGCTACAGATACTCAATCTTGAAAGACAATCAAGATTGAGTTGAGGATTGAGCACATAGAAAATTCCTTTAAAATTTCTCATTTTACTTTTCAAGCCGCGTGAGTTTTGAGAAAATGAGGGCTTGTCACAATGGTCAATTCAAACCTGATAATAATGAATAATTTTGTCGGGTTTTTGCAGATTTTTGCGTGTAAAATACTTATTTATTTTTTAGTTTAAGTGGTTGGAATAAATTTCTAATGGAAGCACAGTATAAGGTGTTATGTGTCTGTTTAGGAAATATTTGCCGTTCTCCCACGGCTGAAGTGGTTTTTAGACATTATTGTGATCAGCATCAACTCAATATCATTGTCGATTCAGCTGGAACAAGTAACTATCATCCAAATAAAGCACCTGATCAGCGTAGCCAATTGCATGCAAAAAAAAGAGGCTATGACTTATCTTCTTTGCGGGCAAGACAACTTTCAACTCAAGACTTTTTAGATTTTGATTTGATTTTGGCAATGGATCATCAAAACTTTGATGATATTCACGACTTGCTACAAAGAGCTATCTTCCAATTTGGCAGTCATCAAATTCGGGCAAAAGTGGCATTAATGAGTGAACATGATCCTCAATATCCACAACAAGCTCTGCCTGACCCTTACTATGGTGGAGATGAGGGCTTTGAACGTGTACTCGACCAATGTGAATCAAGTGCGTTGGCGTGGATTAATATCCTAAAAAAACAATTAAATGTTTAAAAACAGGTTTTTCAATACAATGCAAATTCAAAATCAAGTACAGCTTAAGCCATTCAATACTTTAAGTTTAGATGTTACAGCTTCTCATTACACTAAGGTCAAATCTATTGAAGATATTGAAGAAGCTTTAGCTTTTGCTAAAGAGCATGAGCTAAATGTACTTGTATTATCTGGCGGTAGTAACATGCTATTACCGCAACAAATTAATGCTTTAGTTATTCATCTTGATATTCAGGGCATAGACGTTTTATCTGAAGATCAGGATTTTATTCGAGTTAAAGTCGGTGCAGGACAGGTTTGGCACGATTTCGTTTTATATACTACAAAACAAAATTGGTTTGGCTTACAGAACTTGGCACTTATTCCGGGCTTGGTTGGTGCTTCACCAGTGCAAAATATTGGTGCTTATGGTGTTGAGGTTGGTGAGTTTATTGAGTCGGTACAAGTCTATGACCGTCTATTAAAACAAACCGGATCAATTTCGGCAGCAGATTGTCATTTTTCTTATCGACATAGCATTTTTAAAGATGACCCAGCTCGTTACATCATTACTCATGTCACCTTTAAGCTGCTTAAACAAGCCAACCTAAAGCTAAATTACGGCGATTTAAAACAGGCAGTAGGAGATAACCTGACTGCTGAAAATTTACAAAATCAGGTCATTCATATTCGTCAAAGTAAATTACCTGATCCAAAAGAATATCCGAATGTAGGAAGTTTCTTTAAAAATCCGATTGTAAATACTCAAGAATTTGAACGATTAATAGCACAATTCTCAACAATTCCACATTATCCTCAGGCTAATGGTAACGTTAAAATTGCTGCTGGTTGGTTAATTGATCAGGCTGGATGGAAAGGTAAACAGCTCGGTGTAGTGGGAATGTTCCATAAGCAAGCCTTGGTTTTGGTGAATTATGCCAATGCATCTCTTGCGGATGTAAAGAAAACTTATCAAGCTGTACAACATGATGTTGAACAGCGTTTCCAAATTATGTTAGAACCAGAGCCTGTGCTTTATAACAATTTAGGTTTAATTGAAAATCATACGGAATAGTTTTATGCCAAAAGTACACTTGATGGTACGTTTTGTACAAGTAGTTACTGTACTATTTGTACTATTAGGCTGTTTCGTGATTTTTTTGTATTCGCCGTTTTATTCAAAACTTATTGTAGCTGGACTTAACTATTTTGTTCCGGTAGATGTTAATGAGGTGGCTGCGGAAAGCCAGCGAAAAGCAGCATTAAGTGAACATGATAACTTAGAGCCGGGGTCAAATTTATGGATTGCTCGTCAGGCTTATTTGAAGTTAACAGAAGATGCTTTACGTGAAAATAAGACAGCAGATTTGGGTTACATACAAGAAAACTATAAGGCTTTGCAGCAAATTATTCTTTTAGAAGAAAAAGAACAAGAACTACAGGAAGAGAAAGAAACGACGGCTGTGAGTGTTCCTTTGGTTGCGAAAAACTCAGAAATTGATGCGGCCGATGAAGCAAGTAGCCCTATTGATGCAGCACTTTCTATTAATAGTTCTGAAAATAAAGCCCTTACAGAACAATATACGGAGTTTTTAGCAAGAAAACCTGTAGTGCCAGAGCATCAAAAAGCGGCGAGTGAGCCTGAGCAGAAAGTTGAATATGTTCGTAAAAACCCTCTGCCTGCTCAACCTAAAAAGTTATCAGAGCCTTATGCGATTGTAGTATTGGGCGGTGGTTTAACTTTAGATAAAAATGGCAAAGATATTGTAGTTAACAGTTATACGCGGTTAAGACTAGAAAAAACCTTAGAAGTTGAAAAGAAAAACCATCTACCTATCGTATTAAGTGGAGTTGAAGCCCCTTATATGCAAGCATGGTTGAAAGCACGTGGAGTAGATGCAAAATTATTAGAAAAGCGCAGTATGAATACCTGTGAGAATACTCGCTTTAGTTCATTGTTACTTCAAAAGAAAGGTGGTGCGCCTACAGTTATGTTGGTCACAGATGAATATCATATGCCACGTACGCGCCGTTTATTTGCTTTAAATGGGATAGAAACTATTCCTGTTACCGCTCCAATGCCAACCCCGCTTACACGTTGGCAACCGAGTACACAAAACTACGATCATAGTCGTCGTGCAAATTATGAATTACTTGCGACAATTCGTGACATGTTATTTGGTTCAAGTGATTGTCGAGAGGTGCCTTAATGTCTGAGATTCCATTTCTCAATCCTGCCGTATTAAAACAATTAGATTTACCGGTTCCGAACCGTGAACTCACTCCGCAAGTTTTAAGCCCACTCAATTTAAATACCTTAGAAGAACCTTCTCGTGAGCTTTTAGCATACCGTAAATTATACGGTTTACATTTACTGGACTGTGAGCATTGGCAAGGCTATGTCCAAATGCCTTTATTTCGTCTGCATGTCCAAGTTTTTAAACCTAAATTAGACAAAATCCAAGGAACCGTATGTTTATTGCATGGTTATCTGGAGCATAGCGGAATTTATCAGCCCATTATTCGCGAAATACTTGAACAAGGCTTTAGTGTTATTACCTACGACTTACCTGGTCATGGTTTGAGTAATGGTTCACCTGCAAGTATTCAAAATTTTGACCATTATCAACAAGTTTTGATGGCGGTTTATCAATATGTCAAACATGCTGATCAATTACCGAAACCATGGGTAGGTATTGGTCAAAGTACGGGTGGGGCAATCTGGATGCATCACTTGCTTGAGTATGCAGAAAAAAGACAAGACCCAATCGTCGATAGGGTTTTATTGCTTTCACCATTAATTCGACCTGCTAAAACAGCATGGTGGCATAATCCGGTAGGTCTAGGCATTATTCGTCGTATTAAGCGTCAAGTGCCTCGACACTTTAGACGGAATAACCATAATCCTGAATTTTTAAGATTTATTCGTTTAAAAGATCCATTGCAGCCACGCATGATGGGCATGGACTGGATTTTGGCAATGTCAAAATGGATGCAGGAAATGGAAGAGCGACCTGCTTGTCGTATTCCTGTCTGGCTTGCACAAGGGGCATTAGATCAAACAGTAGACTGGCGTTACAACATCGAGTTTATTCGCCGTAAGTTTAGGCTTCAAACCTTATTGATGCTGGAAGAGGGTTCCCATCAATTAATTAACGAACGTGCAGATATTCGTGCGGCTTTAACAGGTTTAATTCCAGCCTTTTTACATGCAAAGCCGAAACATTTTTATTATTAAAGTTTGAAGCTGCCTATAGAGGCAGCTTCAGTTTTAACTATTTAAAAATGATTGGCGTCAGCCATATTCCACATACGATAATAGAAATTATCATCATCATTTTTCAGTTCAGATTGTAAAAGCTCACCTTCTTTTAAGAAGAAGTGTAATTGAGCATAGTTTTTAATTTCACGGTCATTAATCCGTTGAGCTAAATGATGAGCTTTAATATCCGATGGATGACGTAAACCTGCCGCAGCAATCATTTCTGATAATGCATGTAATGTATTTTTGTGGAAATTAAATACGCGTTCTGCTTTGGTCGGTACATGGAGTGCTTTCTGGCGATCTTTATCTTGGGTTGCAACGCCTACAGGACATTGGTTTGTATGGCAACTTTGCGCTTGAATACATCCAACTGCAAACATAAAGCCACGTGCTGAGTTCACCCAATCTGCACCGAGTGCAAATGTGCTGGCAATATCAAATGCACTAATAATTTTACCGCTTGCACCAATTTTAACTTGATCTCTTAGGCCAGCACCTACAAGTGTGTTATGAACAAAACGTAGGCCTTCACGTAATGGTGTTCCGATATAGTCACTAAACTCAATAGGGGCTGCGCCAGTGCCACCTTCAGAACCATCAACTACAATAAAATCAGGCACAATTTTTGTTTCAAGCATTGCTTTTACAATACTCATAAACTGCCAAGGTTGACCAATACACAGTTTGAAACCTACCGGTTTACCACCAGATAAAGTTCGTAACTTCTGTAAGAAATGCATCATTTCAATTGGTGTCGAAAAGCTTGAATGCTTGGCAGGAGAGATACAATCATGGTCACGGGAAACACCACGGATCTCGGCAATTTCAGCAGTAATCTTATGTTTAGGTAAAATACCGCCATGGCCCGGTTTAGCCCCTTGCGAAAGCTTAAGCTCAATCATTTTGATTTGTGGCAATTGAGACTGCTTAGCAAACTTCTGTTCATCAAATTTTCCATCTAAAGTTCGGCAGCCAAAATATCCACTGGCAATTTGCCAAACAATATCACCACCATTTTCTAAATGATAAGGGCTGAGACTACCTTCACCGGTATCGTGATAAAAACCGCCTAATTGTGCTCCTTTGTTTAATGCACGTATTGCATTCGCACTCAAACTACCAAAGCTCATGGCAGAGATATTCATAATGGATGCACTATAAGGTTGAAGGCATTGGGCATTACCAATTTGGATACGGAAACTCTTAGGATCCGCTGGTGGACATGGACTAATGGAATGAACAATAAAGCGATAATCTTCTTGGTAGACATCAATAATTGATCCAAAAGGTTTATCTGCATTCTCATTTTTAGCACGTTGATAAACCAAACTTCTTTGCATACGCGAGAAAGGAAGGGCATCTTGATCCGCTTCAATAAAGTATTGGCGAATTTCAGGGCGTATATCTTCAAATAAAAAACGGAAATGGCCCATAATCGGGTAATTTCTTAAGATTGAATGTCTATTTTGTAGGACATCATATAGACCTAATAAGCTTAATGCGCTACTGACGACCCATAAACCGTTGAGTAAAGTATCCGAAATAAAATAATAAATACTATGAGGTGTATATACGGTTCTAAACCACGTGATTGTGAGTGCAGTAAAAATACACAAGAACCAAATAGAGTGGCGTGAAAAGAATGTATTGAGAAATTTATGTCGAATGATTTGTGCCGGACTCGCCATATGTGAACAAATTCCTAATGTTTTACTGGCACATACCTTGCCAAGAAGCAGCCAAAACTACAAGTAGGGAATTGTTTAACCGGTATTTTATTCATTAATCTTTTACCAACTGATCATCTCCCTAATACGAGAAGCTGATGAGTTGGCAAAGATCAGAGCTTTATTAAGCTTTAAGAGGGAGCTGTTTTTTTATGAGCAAAATAAATAAGGTGATGACTAAGCTAAATCCAAAAATAGGTAAACTCAGCCCTAGAATAGCAAGCATTAATGTCGTAATTATTCTTTGTTGTGTAGTTGCATGTTTCCATACGAACAAAGTTTGGTTAATAAAATGATGGGTCGTAAGTTTTACATTGGAGGTTTTAAACCAAGCTTTATACGCATAAACAATCATTACACATAGCCCGAGTGCATACAGAACCAGAATTAATTGATTGACCCAACCGAATAGTACCCCAATATGTGCATCAACTCCCCAGCGTGTAAGTTTTGCAACTAATGAATAATCTTTAAAAGCGAGTTTATCGATTACCTTGTGTTCATGTATATCAATCGCAATACTATCTGCTTGGGTGGGCCATTTGCGCTGTATTTCCGCAACAGTCCAAGCTTGGTTCGCAGCAACTGGCGGTTTGATTTGTATTTCTGTTGAATTAATCCCATTTGCTCGAGCAATTGCTAATACTGAATCGAATTCAGCTGGCATGATGTCTAAATTTGGCGTTTCCATGATCATTTCGTGATGTTCATGATGAGACATTTCTGGCAATGAAATCTGATTTAGTGAGGTGATCAATGTTGGTGTTTGCCAGTTTAACCATTGACGGGCAATACGAATATTATCACCCGCCCATTGAGACCATGTAAGACCAGTAATCGCAATGAACAATAAAAGTGGTAGTAAAGCTAACCCAATAGAACTATGCCATTTTAATAAGTGATTTTTATTTGTTTGTCTATTTTTGAAGTTTGAGCGACGCTTCCACCAACTATATAGCCCACTTAAAGTTAAAAAACCAAGCCAACTTGCAGCAAGTTCACTATAAAAACGTCCCCATTTTCCTAATAATAAATTGCTGTGTAATTGATCTAAGAATGTACGTAACGGTAATACGCCACTGGTTCCATACACAGCAAGTTGTCCTTTTACAGAAAGCGTATAAGGATCAATAAAAACGGCTTCATTATTTAGATGGTGTGTATGATCGGAAAAAATAACCCGCGTAGTTTGCACAGGGCTTGGTGATGGTCTGACTTCTGTAATTTGTGCAGTTACAGGCATGACTTCTCTTGCGCTTTCAATCTGCTGGCTTAGAGGGTATATCTCATTATTTAAAGGCTGAACATTTAATGCATCTTTATAGATGAATTGCTCTAACTGAGGCGTAATTGCATATAGTAAGCCAGTAAATGCGGCAACAAATATAAATGGGGCAATAAAAATACCGGCATAAATATGTATGAGACGGAAGAGACTACGCCAAAAGCTAGAAGTAGGGGACATTTTAAAGTGATATCGAGCAAACTTTGTCGTGAAGTATATCTACTTTAAATTGTATTTTGAAATTGCACTTTTCATTGGTTAGCTTGATTGTAGATTTTCTAAAGTATCATTGTGCTGAATTACTAGCAATGCTGTTGCTTGGTGTTATGAAATATCTCGTAAATTTTGCTCTCTAAATACACAGCTCATATGATCAATACAATATTTAGTATAGATATTTATGAAAAAGCACTTTATAGAAAAATTTTTATTGTTAAGTTTGTTTTAAATATTATTCTTTTAATTTATCTAGAGAAACTAAATAGCCTATGATTTATTTCTTAATAATTATAATTTCTTAATTTATTCTAGTACCAATAGATTTATGATGTTGGTTTGAGTGAATACAGCTAATGAGTAAGAACTCTTTTATGGATATTAATGGTTTATGTCTAAGCTTTTTGAGAGAGTTTTATATTGTTACTAATTTTATTGGTTAATATTTTAAGAAAAATTATCTTATTAATTTTTATAATATTTAGTGCTTAATAAAATTTTTAAATGAAGCTTCTAGACTAAAAAACAAAAGTATACACTCTTGTTTTTTAGTCTAGTATTTCAATGTTATTAAATTAAATGGCGACTAATTCCTCAATTTTCTCAAGATCGATTATTTTTTTAATATAAGACCAAGTTTTTTCAGCATTAATTAAATTTTTATCAATTGTTCCATCATTAATAACTCCATCGAGGATATTAAGAAATAGATTGGTTAATGCAGCTGCGTCTTCTACCTGAATTTTAATTAAAATAGAAAAAACAAGCTCATAGAGCCATTCTCTATATTCATTAATAGGATTTTTAACGGATGGATAAAGTTGTACTACTTCCATAGTTGCCTTTTTAAATAAGCATCCATTAAAGTCTTCTGTGTAAATCCAGTCAATATACCAATTAAATAAGCTTCTGAGTTGAACTAAAGGTAGGTCATTGGTATTGATTCTTTCTAATATAGCAGACTGTATATCAGAATTCCTTTTGTAAAGGCATGATTCTATTAGCTTTTCCTTTGAGGGAAAATACTTGTAGAATGTCATCTTTGCAACATTGGATTCAGCAATAATTCTGTCCACTCCAATAGAGTTATAGCTTTTTTCATTAAAAAGGGCAGTTGCTGTTTTTATAATAGTGTCTCTTTTTGACATCGATTTCCCCGTAGTAAATCTTTTGAAATCCGTTTCTTTTTTAAGGCTAGTGCTCTGGCAAAAGTCAGTTTAATCATATTGAAAACGCTAATGTAATACAACATGTGAGAGCCTAAAAAAATAGTATTTTTCGATATTAATTGTTATTTGATTCATTAAAAAAATTCATTAAATTATCCATTGATTTGTAGTAATAATAAACCTAATATCAAATTGTTTAGGGATGAGTATACAATTTTATTTAGTAGCAAATGAATGCACGATTAAAATAATGGGGAACTCATAACCTAACTATAAGAATTAATTTGTTATTGAGAATGATTATGTCAAAAAAATTTGAAGATTTCGATAATCCAAGACAAAAGGCATTACTGGGGATGAAGAATAGTATTCCTACAGAACAGTGGGAAGAAAATCTAAAATTTCTCAAACAATTAAGAGCGAGAATTGCTGAATTACCAGTATGTAAACATCCGGCGATCGAAGTTTTAAATAATGGATTGCTTGATAAATTCACTTTAACAAGAATTCATTTAGAATATCGTCATGCGATTGTTCAGATCTTTACTGATGCCTTATTAATGGCCCAGTTCCAGACAAAACAATTGGAGCCTAAACTCCATTCTGGAGCTAAAATGTTTCCACGTGTTTTATTAAGTTTAAATGTACTTGATGAATTTGGTTTTAGACCAGGAACAGACCCAGACAATTATTATCTAGGTAATCCGGAGTATGCACATTATCCTTTATATGAAGATTTATTAAATGATTATGGTTTGAGTGAGAAGGACCGTAGAGAGTATCAACCTTCAAAAATTGCAGATCAGGTAAGAAATTTTCTAGAATCATCTTATGATAGTTATATTAAAGTAGTTGCTTTACTTGCAGTGGCGGAAGAAGAAGTGATTCTTTTTAGCCCACCACTTCGTGAAGCGACTAAAGCCATTGGTGTAGATGTTGAAGGTGGCGGCTATTACCATGTTCATGGGGTATCTACTGACGAAACCTCAGAAGCAGCAGATGATGATCATGAAGATGATCTCTGGTTTGCGTTAGCGCAAGCAATAACTAAAGAAGACTATGAGAGCTTAACAACGCTTTGTATGGATTATTGTGCTTTATGGAATGAGTTTTGGGATGCACAAATTGCTGATATTCACTACTTAGAAGCAAAGAAGTTAGCATAACTTGTATTCATAGTAAGACGAATAATTGATAAAAACTAAAAAGCCTATTCATATATGA
Organism: Acinetobacter sp. 148; assembly: GCF_031196675.1. Lineage (NCBI taxonomy): Bacteria > Pseudomonadati > Pseudomonadota > Gammaproteobacteria > Moraxellales > Moraxellaceae > Acinetobacter > Acinetobacter sp. 148. Next base: position 54,018 of record NZ_JAVIMT010000032.1, read on the forward strand.
ATAGGCTTTTTTAATACTTTAAATCCAGCCCATCTATAAACTAATAACCTGAAGTATTTCATTTAATACATTATTTGCATCTGTTGGAAATGATAGAATTACGAAAGTCAGTAGGTTGATATGTATAGAGCTTAAAAACATGCATCCTATAAGTGTGAGCAAATGAATACATTCATATACAGCTATCTAAAATTTTTAACCTATTGAAAGTAAAAAGGTTTATGTCTTGTTCCCACCATTTATAATCCAAACCAGATTAGGCGGATTCTACTTCTTTTATAATATACCTGTGGTTTTTGTATTTTTATTAAAGTAAATGAAAACAATAATTTATAATCAAAAAATGACGTATTTTATTGTTAACTGAAAAAGCTTGTAGACTATTTGTAGACTGTTGAGAAACATGGTTAAATCAAATTTCGCTAAAACAGGTTTAAGACATGAAACTCAACAAATCTACTGTTGATGCTATTCCATTAACTGAAAAAGGTCAAAAAATATATAGAGATGCAGAACTGATCGGTTTTGCTGTTCGGGTAACTAATAAAAGTAAAACCTATATTGTTGAAAGGAGGCATGAAGGTGAACTCTATCGAGTGACAATTGGTAAAACTACCGATATTCCTGCAACAAATGCTCGAGCAAAAGCTCAGATGATCCTGGCGAAAATTTCAAACAATGAATATGAAAAGCCTATCAAATTAAAGAATGTTGCTAATCCTTTAGATATTACAGTGAATGAAGCTCTTCAAATTTATATTGATAGAAATGACTTTAGACCAAAAACAATTAGGCAGTACCGTAAGTACTTTGATTTATATTTGGGGTGGGGCAACAAAAAGCTTTTCCAGATATCTAAGCAAGAAGTACTGGATCGATTTATTGAGGTATCAGAAGTAAGTGAGTCGTCAGCAAATGGTGCTGTATCTCTTTTAGGTACCTTATGGAAGTATATTCATGTTCTTTATTCAACAGATGAGAACCCGATTCTTAAAAGTAATCCAGTTGACATTATTTCCGTAACCAGAGGTTGGAATAAAATAGCAAGTAGGGATAGACATCTCCATAAAGACATCATTCACAAATATTACAATGCGGTGCTTCATTATGAAGATGAGTTGAATCTGGAAAATACTGCTAGGTCAAACACGCATCGGGATATCGTATTGATGTGCATGTATACGGGATGCCGTAAACAGGAGGCATGTTGCTTAAAGTGGGCTGATGTAGATATTAAAAATGGTACTTTAACTTTTAGAGATACCAAAAATGGTTCAGATCATACTTTTCCTATTGGTGATCATCTACACAGTATTTTGCGTGAACGTTGGTTATTAAGAGAAAACGATTGGGTTTTCCCAGCTACTAAGATGCCTACTTCGTGGAATATGCATGCGACTAAGGTAGATACATTATTGAATAGAGTGGGTAAAGAAGTTGACTATTACGTTTCAATGCATGATTTCCGCCGTACATTTGCCACTATATGCAACCTTTTAAGATTTAATATTTATGTGACAAAAAGACTTCTTAATCACACGGCTAAACCAAGAATTGATGTGACAGGTGGATATGTTCAAATTCCAGATGAGGAATTAAGAGCTTCAATGAACATGATTGAAGCGGTGTATCAAGGTAAGATTGATTGCTTTAATTATCAATCTGTATGGGCAGAAAGATTAAAAGAAATAAAGGCGGTCTAAACCGCCTTTAATCAAATAACTAATTTAAGTTTAGAAGGATTTTGTGGCTGTAAATCTAATTGCGTAATTTTATTTAATAGATCTAGAGATATATTTAATTCATTAGCTATATCAATTGCTGAAATTCCTTTTTTACTTAAAGCTTTGAAACATGTATTTAGTAAAGTTGGAACTTCTTTAGGTATTTCATGATCTTCTGATTCTAAAATAGCCTCACCAGTACGCTTCAAATGAATAAAGCCACTACGATAACTTGTTTCATTTAAAAGATCTAAAGATTTAGCTCTATAGAGCAAAGCTGCCTTACTTATTTTCCAATTTGTTTTCATCTCACTTAATTTATTCCAATTAAATCTACCATTAAAGCAATTACGGAAATGAGAAATCATCATTTCTTGTGGAATAAGTAAAGCACTAGCAAAACGATGCGCTTGCGACTCAGTGAGAGTGTCACCTGTAACACAACCATCATGTAGTACAAGATGTCCTAATTCATGAGCTAAATTAAAACGCTGGCGACAAGTACTACTAATTTCGTTATTAACAAAGATTGGTCTTTTAGATGCAATAGATAGAGCATCGACTTCGCTTGAAACACTTGGAAAAGTAGTTACAAAAATTCCAAGCATTTCAGTTAATTGAGTCATATCGCTAATAGGTCCCAACCCTAAATTAAAATATTTTCTAAATTGAAGCGCAGCATTTTCAATATCTTGAAAATTCTTTACAGATTCAACAGAAGGTATTGAATACTTAGGGAGCCTTAAATTTGCCTCTATAAATTCTACTAACCTTTTTAAATATTCACCCTGAGCGATCACTGATTGCTTTGTAAAAATTTTGGCAGTTTTGTTGCTTCGAAAATTGATTTGTTCTTCTTGTAAAATCGGATGAGAACTGTAAAAAATATCCGTTTTTACATTGAAGAAGTTGCTAAGTACATCAATTAAATCAGGTGTAGGAACAACTTGGTTCATTTCAATTTTATGCAAGAATTGGCGTGACTTACCAACATGAATTGATAAGTCCTCTAAAGACAAATGATTAAATTGACGTAAGAGCCGCAATTCTAGACCATTAAAATAAGTATTCATTTTCTCATCAACTTTTGCCTATTTGCTGTTGAAGATTTACTTGATTCCGCTTGCATCATCTAAATCATCATCAGCTAATAGATCATCAATATTATAGCGTTTCAATTCTGCTGGTTCTGGCAATATAGCCGCTGGATCAAAAATAAATCTAGAAGTCTTATTAGATGTCCAAGCTGTAATCGGCTGTAATTTCTGGTTAAAACCAACAAAAGCGATAAATGTTTCTTCGTCATCAGTTTTAGCTGGAACCAAAATGAATCGCCAAAAAACAGGAACTTTTGAATCAGATTCAAATAATTCTAGATTGTAACTTTGCTTAAAAAAGTTTGGTCTTTTCGGTTTTAAATGATCAGATTCTTTAAAAAAACGGATACCAGGTGTGTTTCCAATTTTAAAGGTGAATTTATTTGAAGAATCTTCTAAATATGTTGGAGATGGGGCATTGCCACTACGAATTTCACGAGCAAACCTATTACGGCATCTTCCAAAAATTGCACAACTGATAGTGTAATTATCATCATCTTTTCTACTAAGATCTTGAGTAGTTTGTGAAAAAACTTCTAGCATATGGTTAGCAAAAAAGCTTAATGTTTCATCATTCAGTGATGCATCATAATAGCTTGGAGGGGGATTCTTCGATAAATCCATAATTAAGTCCTAAAGAGATTTGGGCAATCAAAATTTATTGCAAATTTTGAAAAGTGTCAACTAAAACTTTTTGCAATTTTAATTATTTGTCACCCAATATTTATCATGGAAACTACAATTATTTCTTAACTGAATCCTTATACAGTTGCAAGTTGCGCTGTATTAAGCACAGTCCTGCTTTGCTCATACTTTAAAACGTCTTTCTTTTTATATGAAACACGTCTTCCAATTTTCGAAAAAGGCAGTGATGATTGATCACAACGCATTCTGGCTAATGTCCATGGTGAGCAATCTAAATAAAGCGCCACAACTTCTTGAGGGAACTTCTGTTCTTCATTAGCCATTATGAAGCGATCCAAATATTCTTGTTGCTCTGCATCAGATAGATTTCTCAGATCTTTTAACATTTACCCCTCCTTACTTTCCGCTTTAACTTCTTTTGCAAACAACGCTTCAGCACCATCTTCCGTAAACCCAATATCTATTAAGAAAAAGCCGTGCGGTGCGATTGGATTCCATTTAGATAGGTCTGAGGAGTCCATAATCTCCAAAAATAGATCATCAGAAACACTCCCTTCTAAATAAAGTCGAACGGTGACAATATTGAAATGCTGCTTAAGTTGATCCCATTCGCTTTGGCTCAACCATTCTTGGTCAGCATAATTGTCATCCAAATATTTCAGATATTCAGGATGCACCCAATAACCCATTTCATCCCGGATGATCTCAGTTGGTTTTAATTGATTAATCAACCCTCAGCTCCCGATTCGCTTGCCACTTCAACCATTAAAGAATAAATAGGCGTGTAATGATCACGAGTCCCATCGCCCCAATGGAATCCACTATTTTCTAAACAGCTAACAACGCTGTCTGGAATCTCTTTCGGTACCAAACAGTAACCCTCTGGCACCGCCTGAGCTTTGGCTTTATTACAAAAGCTCCATAATTGTCGAGCCTGTTCACGCATAAAGAAGACTTCACCATCTATAATTGAATAGATGAAAAGATCCTTATTTTTGTACGTGTCAGCTAAATTAGGCACAAACCAAAGCTCCATAGCTTCTTTTTTAAAAGTTTCAATTTGAGCTTCTAGCTCTCTTCCCTTATTCAAATCTGTCATGCTGCCACCTTTTGATAACTGAATTTCATTGAATTAGAAATGCCACGCATTCGAAGCTGGTTAATAAAACGTTTATCCTTATTCATCCAAACCCGGCAAAATGAAGTAAATCTTTTTTGACAGACTTCATTCATTTCGAAACCTTTTTTTGTTTTTATTAAAGAAATCTTTGCCACTTCTTTGCCACGCTTCATAACGATGTATCCTTTTTTATAAGAAGGATAGAAACCACTTTCGGACATCCAAACAGTGAATGGGTATGACATTGAGTCAGGGATGTACTTCATCATGTTAGAATCTCCAAATGGAATCTTTAAGTTTCGCTTTGAAGAGCAAAGCTTCAGTTTCATTAAGTGATACATTTAAGAAAACTTGGGTTCGTTTACCTATCACAGTAAAAGTTCTAGTTTTGCTATTATAAATTTGAATCATTGAGGCGACTCCAATAAAAAGTTACCTTCAACCTCAAGTTCTTTTCTTCTTTTTATAACCAGCTCCATTAGACGTTCTTGTATACGTTCATCAGCTTCAGAAATATCAATTTCAAGGGCATCTAATGTAGTCAGGTCCTTTGCTTGTCTGATCTTTTCCCCAATAGAAATATTTTCTTTTGATTGACCAGCAATAATGACTAAGTGTTTATTTAACTCAGTTAAAAAAGATTTTTGATGTTCAGAAGCCCAGTCTTTCGTTTCCTCAATAAGACTATTAGCTGCATCTGCAGTTTTAGTTTTCTTTAGCTTTTCAATATGGCCAGCTAACGGAGACTCAACAGGTTTGTCATTATGGTAACGAGTCCAATTTTCCTCTTTGTTATTGGCCTTATTCGCAGTTTTTTTTGCTTGAGTTGAGATAGTTTCTTTATCTGCTTTAGGTTCAATTGGTCCCAAAACGTTTAGGATGTTGTCGTCATCTATATTTGTCAAACCTACTTCACCACTAATAATTGCGTTAAGTAAATTCTTAAACTCCTCACACCAATAAAGTGATTTAACAAATACCCGCAATTCACCGAAATCATGCGATTTTCGTTTAATAAATGCATCTGCAGCTGAACGAGTTAGATGGCAATTAACATCTTCCCAAAAATATTTACCATGGCAAATATGAATATTGCGTTCATTCCAATCAGATAAAATGTTTATTTGAGTAGAAGCTTTTACATCGAGGAAAAGTTCATCTTCCTCTTCAATTGCTAAACCATTTAAAGCATGCTTATCTGTAGCTTTAAGAGATTCAAAAAAATCATCAATTGATTTATATGTTGATTCATCATCGGCATCTACAATATTAGTGATTTCTACAGAATCACTAGCCGGATCTAAACCCCAAACAATCTTTTTTTCTTGAACAACAAAAATTGGTGAATCAGTACCAGCGTTATCTTTTTCCCAAGAATTTTTGAGTTGTTGGGTAAACTCCGCCCATGTTTCAGGCGTAAATAGAGTAGGTTTCATAGTTGCTAACCTTTAAATATTTTGAAGCTCTTTACGCAAATGTGGGTCAAGGTCATCTTTATTCAGGAGCCATGAGATATATGGGCGCGGTAATTCTTTAAGAGGCGTTCCTTTGTGTTTACCCCATGTCATTATTTTGGGTAAACGTACAGCTTCAGACATGAGAAATAAGGAGTTCAAATCTTTAATTCCCAGTCGTTCAATTAGAGCTATTAGGATAATCCCAGTAAAATAAACATCCGCCCGTGCTGAATGTGCATGTCTTAAATGCTTACGTGCTTCTTCACGGTTACTCATTACGAAATAGTACAGAACAGCCAATTTATGACTTGTTAAATCAGGCCATACGTCCCTTGCTAAAGCTAAAGTACAAATAGTCTTTGCCTTAATTGCTGGTCCACATTTATTTAGAGCTTTGATGTCGTAATCAATATTGTGACCGACAATGAATTCAACCCCTTCAGGTAACCGGAACGATTCGCAACTTGGTTGACCTTCAATATCCGCTTCAATGATGTTGTGTACAGCCATTGCTTCTAAATCAATCGGTTCAGGACAAGAATAGAAACGGTTAAAAACTTCATCTTTATGAACTAACAATTGACCATTCTCTAAGCTAAAAGGCGCATAAGCGATTTCAATTGGATAACCATTTAATTTGTTGGTTTCCGTATCTAAAATAATTGCTTTCATTGATCATGCACCATTTAACTGTTAGGCCAACAAAAGCCGCAGTTGTGACATTCCCATTGAGCACCAGAGCCAGAATGACTAACACCTAAAGTGCATTTGTCATTAGTACATCTTGGACAAGTACCATAAATCACACGAAAAGATTTAATAACTAACATAAATATCCCCAACTAGCGCGTACCAAGAAAACCACGACTAATTTTGTAAGCTTTTCGGTCAGGGGAAGGTATGTGCGTTTTTTGAAGAATTTGACCTAATTCACGTCCTCTACGATATTTAATTTCGGTTTCTAGATTTCGTAAAATCCACTCTTTTGTATTTAACGTATATTGTGAAACAGGAGTTAATTCATTGTTTTCATTAACCGTATAAACACGAGTTAAAGTGTGATTTGCAGCATAAACTGTATAGCCAAGACGGACTTTGTATAAACCATGTTCTTCATCCTTCCCTACGAATTCACGGAAAGTTGATTTATGGTTTACTTGACCATTCAGATTATTTTCGTAACGTTTAGATCCTCGTAAATAGTTTGTTCTCATTGTGCACCACCTAATTTAACTACATGTACTTGAACATCAACAGGTTCGCCTGAGTTAAATTGTTGTTGCCAATGTTGCGTCTTCTGCTCACGCACTTGAGCCTCTGCATCACACGCATAAAGGAAAGCAATAGCTAATACACTAAATATAAGGAAGCATAAAACATACGGCCATTTACTATCTTTTTTAAACTTTAGATCCTCTGCTGATGGATGCTGATAAAGTTTAGAAGTAGCTGGTTTATTTGTTTTATTCCCGCTAAGTTCTGGTACAAAACAAATAGGGGTAGATGGGGCAGATTGACTGTTTATATATTTCTGATTCATAATAATTTGCCTTGATACGTACAGTATTGGTAGAAAAAGCCTCGATAGCCGTCCAAAGTCATTGAGGCTTTTTCATTTGTGTTAGTTCAGCGTTTACAGAGATTAACGAAGGTTTATATCTGTACTTAAAACTGTTCTTTTTAATGCGCTCTTCATCAATAAAGTCTTTCGCATTAATTTTTGTGATTTCTAAGTCCTTCCAATTAGGAAAGTCTTCACTTGTATATTGAACAAGACGACCACAAGCCATAGCTCGCAATGCCTCTGTAACGCTTATTAAGCCTTGTTCATCTGTAACTTTGTTCAGGTTGTTATCCATGAGAGATTACCTCTGGACGTTTGCGTCGTATTGGTTGAAAAAAGCCCCGATAGCCTTCAAAAGTTTTCAGGGCTTTTATTATTTTTTAAGATTTAAATGACCCAATTCGTACAGGGTTTTCAGGAAGTAAAGCTATTACTTCTTCTTTGAAATCTTCAATAATTTCATTACGTAATAACTCTTCTTTGACAATTTGAATAGCAAACTGAGGTGTGCTGCCAGAGCTATTCACAATTAAACGTAATTTGATTTCTCGTTCTGCAAGACCTAAGTAAGCTGAATCTTGGATGGTGAAATAAGCCGGTAATACGCCTTTTTTTGCAGATGCTGCAATTTGGGCCATTTCAGATTGAACCTGACGTGTGTTTTCTACTTCAGCGTTACTAGTAGTCGATGCTTCAATTTGCATATTTCGTACTGCAACAAGGGCATCTTTAATATCAATGACATTATTATTTTCATCAAATGCATTAAGTACTTGAGCCCAATCTTCAATGAAAACAGCAAAGTTGCGTTGATCTAATTTATTGTCTTTAAGTTGATTCAACTTTTTCCATACAACAGTTGATTCTAAACATAAAGATGCTAAGTAGTCACAATGGCCTTGGGTTTGTCCTTCGCCATGGAAGTTAAGAACTGCAATAGCTTTTACGTCATTTTGATTAACAAAAATTGGTGTATCTTTACCGCCTTCTGCAATTACAAAATCCTTAAAGTCATTAAATGTTGGTGTAGTAAATTCACCATGAGGACGGAAGCGAGCATCCATAAATTTTTCAGCAGCTATAACACTATAGTCATGATGCAAAGCTACAAGCTGACCACGCTCAAGTTGAATTACAGGTTTAGCTAAACCTAGAAATTTTTCGATTTCGATTTTTTCAGACATGAAGGTCTTTCCTTTAGTTGAGTAAAAAGATTTTAAAAATTAAGCTTTTTCTTCAAAAAGCTGGTCAGTGTGTTTAGCAAAAAGCGATACATCACCACGTGTGTTTACATACATAGGTGTTTTGTCACCGTGTTCTTCGACACTTTTACCTTTTGGGAGTGGGGCATTTGAAATTAGTTTGTGCTCTACAGTAACGTTGTTGTGACCAACGCCTTTAGAGAACTTTAATTTAATTGTGATCTCGCCGACTTTTTGTGTATCAACAGCAGCACTTGCAACCTTGCTAACTGCATAGCCAAGTTGTTTTGCAAAGGCACCGCCATCGATGTCATTAATAAATTCTTCGCAATCTGTAGAGCGTAATGTACTCATTTTTTATTCACCATGAGATGTGTTGGTGAAATTATTATTCATCAATGAATAGATTAAATCAACAACAAATTATTCACTAATGAATTAATTGTATATAAAACAACCAATATGATTTATTTAGGGCAAAAAAATACCCAGTATTAAACTGAGTATTTCGTATATATTTACATGTATTTACAAGGGTTAACATTCAATTGAACGGAATCCAATCATTTTTAGTTTTTGATCAAATTATTTTTAGTCAAAATCATTAATCTTGCTAACTCATGATTAAAACTATTTAAAGCTTCTTTTATATTTAAAGATGCTAAATCATGGTTTTCAAAATTATCTAAGATGAAAGATTGTTCAACTAACGGATGGTGTTCATTAGAAATATTTTTAATATTTAAAAGAATATTAGCAGCTAATTCAGGTTGAGTTTTTATAACTTCTTCTGCAAAAGTTGTTAAAACAGTATTAATTCCTTGAAATTCAGTTACTTTCAACATCTTATTTATCCTTAAAACTCTCTATGCATACCAACGACTTTACCAACCAACTTACATTCTTCTGTTAGCTTAATAATTTGTTCAGGCCATTTAGTATTTAGTGGCTCTAAATATTTTTCTTCTCCATCTTCAATTATTAATCTCTTAAATGTAGCTTGTGTATCACCAGCACAAGAAACAATAACTAAATCATTGGTTTTTAAATCAAAAACTGGGTAGTCTGGATTTACATATATTCGATCACCTGGTTCAAATTTAGGTAACATTGATGTACCAGTTACAATAAGTCCATAACCATTTTTTCCAGCTTTCTTCATTGGTGGAAGCCATTCAAGTACTTCAGTGTCCTTCAATACTGTTTGAACATCTGTAAATGAACCTGCTGCAACCCAAGAAATAACTGGAATTTGCTCTCCATCTAATTTGATTTTATTTGATAGATTTACATTGTTATCTAACACCAATTCATCTAAATCATTATTAATATTATCAATGGCTTCTAAGTCATTATTGAGCAGTGTATTGGCATCATAGCCTGCCCAAGAGGCTAATTTTTCAACGGTAGATATCTTTGGTTCTTTATATTGCCCATTCTCCCAACGAAAAAGTGTAGGTTGTGGTACTCCAGACTTTTTACTAAGACCTGTAGTAGTAGTGCTGTATTTTTTTAACAGGTACTTAACGTTTTTTTGAAGGTGCATTTTTCCAACTCCAAGATGGATAGCTAATTTTATTCAAAAATGAATATTTTTTGTGAAACAATTCATTAATGTATTGACAACTATTCATTAGTGAATAAAAATATGCCTTAACACGGAGGCATTTATATGTGCATGAATATTCAAGATAAGGTTATTTACCTTTCAAATAGTCGAGGTTTGACTCAACAGCAAATCTCAGAAAGAACTGGGATTTCTCAAAGTTCTGTTTCAAAAATTGCAAGTGGCGAACAAAAAGAAGTTGCTTATAACAAAGGTGTTGCTTTAGACGCGTTAGTTGCCTCTGAACAGAAAAGAGAATATGAGGAATCCAAGACAAAACAATTAAATCGATCTGCATAAAAACCAATTTTAGGAATGTATGAGGCATAACCATGGCTGAAAAACTTCTTGCAAATGCATCATCGAAATTAACTTTAGAAGAAAAAGCAAAGATGGAATGGATTGCCAAACTAGAAGGCAAGAATTCCTTATCTAATCTCATCCGTTCTATGTGTAAGAAAAAGATTTCAGAAGTAGAAGGTGAGATGGCAGGTAAAAGCTCTCTCGAGGTAATTAAAAACATTTGCACTAGAAAAGTCTGATATACGCTGAATTA
>NZ_JAVIMT010000033.1:0-307 GCF_031196675.1 Acinetobacter sp. 148
GACTGTTCTAAATTTTGTGTAAGTACTTAATTTTCATTTATCCTTCAGAGGATAATTACAAAAGGTACTTCACATGGATGAAGCAACAATCAAAAGTATGGCTGCCGAATTGGCTAAAGGTCTAAAAACACCAGAAGACTTAAACCAAATGACAGCAGTCTTTAAAAAATTCATGATTGAAACTGCACTCAATACTGAACTTTCAGACCATCTCGGTTATGAAAAGCATCAGCCCAAGAAAGGCTCAAATAGCCGTAATGGGTTTAGTTCTAAAACCATTACAACTCAAGATGGACAACTGGCTTTA
>NZ_JAVIMT010000034.1:0-846 GCF_031196675.1 Acinetobacter sp. 148
TGTCAACAAACCCTAATTAAAATCGATTAATTATTATTAAATACTAAAATAGCTTTCGTTCCTTTATTTTTAGTTGAATCAAATTTTAGTGTCCAACGGCTTTGTTGCACAAACATTCAAAAGCTAAACTTCTTCCAAGTTATCTAAATTTAAGTGGCAACTTGGGTGTGAGGTCGGCCTAAATCTGTAAATTTATTTAATACGGCCACACGTGCATGAATCTCATTGACTTGGCTTTGAAAGTTTCTCGCACGGAGTTTATCGCCTAATAATTTGATGCAATGCATCTTGGTTTCTATCAGACTTCTGCGATGATAGCCTGACCAATTTTTCCATATTGTTCTTCCTAAACGTTTAACTGTTCGAAGTAATTCATTTCGCTCTAGCGAGCTGGTCTTTGTATCTTTCCAAGGTTTCGCATTTTTTCTTGGCGGAATCACCGCATGTGCTTGTCGGTCTGCAATTACTTGACGGCATTGCTTGGTGTCATAAGCCCCATCAGTATAGACAGAGTCAATCTGCTCATCTTGTGGAATCTGATCGAGTAAATCACCAAGCACTTGTGAATCACTCACATTATTTGTAGTGAGTTGAATAGCGCGTATTTGAAGGGTTTCAGCATCTATACCAATATGAAGTTTACGCCATTGGCGACGATATTCAGGTTGATGTATGCTGAAAAAACAGGAGGTTTTAACTTGGTAAACTAAACACACTCATCAGGAGTTTACCATGAGCAAGAAACACAAGACTTACACCACAGAATTTAAAGATGAAGCCATCAAATTAATTGAAGCCAATCAAGGCAATGTCTCGGAAACAGCTAGACAACTTAGCATTTCAATG
>NZ_JAVIMT010000035.1:0-1224 GCF_031196675.1 Acinetobacter sp. 148
TAGCCCATGCCGGTCGTGGCCAAATCAGCAATTCTAAACTTCCTGAAGAACTCAGACTCAAGTGCCTCAATATTGTTTCTGACCAACTGCATGGTTTCGGACCCACTTTAGCGCATGAAAAGCTTACCACCGTACATGGATTCGATCTTTCAGTAGAAACCCTGCGTTCTTGGATGATTGCAGCTGACTTATGGATGCCTAGATCCAAGCGCCTGAAACGACCGTATCAGCCTCGTTACAACCGGGATTGCTTTGGTGAACTGATCCAAATTGATGGCTCACACCATGACTGGTTTGAAGGACGCGCTGCTAAATGCTGTCTGCTGGTGTTTATCGATGATGCTACAGGAAAATTGCAGCATTTACGCTTCTGTGAGTCAGAATCAACCTTTGACTATATGATTTCAACACGCTTATATGTCGAACAGCACGGTAAGCCTTTAGCGTTTTACAGCGACAAACATTCAGTCTTTAGAGTGAATCAAAGCAGCAAGAAAGACACCAAGATTACCCAGTTTGGACGTGTACTCAGCACCCTGAATATCGATATCATCTTCGCTAATTCACCGCAGGCCAAAGGCCGTGTGGAACGGGCCAACAGAACCCTTCAGGACCGTCTGATCAAGGAGATGCGCCTGAAAGGCATCTGTTCGATTGAGCAAGCTAATGTCTGGCTACCCTGCTTCATTGAGGAGTTCAATCAGAAGTTCGCCAAGATGGCTTTTAATCCTAAGAATCTACATCGGTCTATCACTGAAACAGCCGAAGAATTAGATGATATTTTTACTTGGCGTGAACCCCGCAGAGTCACGAATAGTCTGACGATTACTTATGATAAATGCGTATATCTCCTGGAAAACACCGAAGAAAATCAAAGGTTGATCGGTAAGTATCTTGAGTTCCTTGAATACCCGGATGGTACTGTAGCCATCATGCATAATAGCCGAAAGATCAATTACAGCCTCTTCGATAAATTAAGTCAGCTGAATCAGCGAGAGATTGTTGAGAATAAACGGTTGGGTGCTGTTCTGAATCATATCCAACAACAGCATGAAGAACTGGAACAGCAAAACAAACGTAATCGTTCTCAAAAGATGCCAAGCAGACGTGCACAGAAAACAGCAATTCAAGAACGAAATCTAAATCCTGTGCTTGACTTGGAAATGTCCATATAGGACATTTCTATTTGGTTATTAGGTAGGACATTTCTACTTAGGAATAACA
>NZ_JAVIMT010000036.1:0-256 GCF_031196675.1 Acinetobacter sp. 148
CTTAGGTTTCGTGTTTCCTATGGTGGTTTCGTCTCGATCGGACTAACGGTTTCAAAGATATTCGCAATTGTTTTTTAAGCGCTAAAACACGACGCCGCACAAACCGTAAGTTGAAATCCATCATGTTTGGTATCGTTGGACTCGGCAAGGATTCAGGAGTCTAAGAATGTGACTCCTGTGAAAAATAAGCCAACCAGATCAAAAGTTATATGCATATGAAAAAACAAATTCTCCACTAGGTGGCGCTGGTCCGAAA
>NZ_JAVIMT010000037.1:0-14558 GCF_031196675.1 Acinetobacter sp. 148
AATGTCAACAAACCCTAATTATTTTGAGCAATGGTCCATCAGACTATAAAAGTAAATTACCCTTCACTTTTTAGCCGTGAAGGGCAAAATTCTTTTATAAAGAAATAAAACCATTCTTACGGGCTTGGTAAACGGTACATAAAGCGATAAGGGTAAAAGCCAGCATAAACCACGGAAAAGAAGCCGCCCCAAAACTTTCAAGCAGTCCCCCTCCAATCATTCCACCGAATGCGATAGCAAGGTTAAATACAGTGACCAACATAGATTGAGCTACATCGGCTTCGTGACCCGCAGTATTTGCCAAAGCTGTTTGTAATAAGGTTGGAGCACCACCAAAAGTTATTCCCCATAACATAACACCCGTCATTACAACAAAACTTGAAGAACTATAAACACCTAACAGCGCTGTTGCGATTGCAAAGATAAATAAGCTCAAAAGCGTTATTTTTCTTAATGAACGATCAATAAACATGCCTGTAATAAGAATGCCTACAATTGAAGAAATGCCGAATATAAAAAGAATGGTCTCAAGTTTGTATGAATGCCCTGTTGAAGCCAAAAATGGTGAAATATAAGTATAAAGAATGCTATGCGCCAATATCCAAAGGAAGACGACTGCTAAAACAGCTCTAATGCCCGGCATTAAAAGAACTTTTAAAATGGGTAACCTTTTCTGTGCAGGTTGTCCCGCAAAATCAGGAATACTAAGACGAATCCAAACAAATAAAATCAATGCCAATAAAGACATGATCCAAAACACACCACGCCATTCAAACAATGTTCCCAACCATGCACCTAAAGGAACTCCAATTGATAAAGCAATGGGTTGCCCAACCCCGGCAATTGCTAAAGCTCGTCCTTGGTAGGACGCAGGGACCATACGTCTTACATAACCCGCTAAAAGTCCCCATATAACACCCGCAGCCATACCTGCAATGAAACGAGCAGTCAAAGTCAGAATATAATCATTTGATAAGGCCGTAATTGCATTAAATAAAAGTAACCCTGCAATAGCAATGAGTAATAAGGGTCTCCGATTCCAACTACGTGTAAGGCTAATAAGCGGTATTGCCGCTAAAACAGAGCCTAAGGCATACACTGCTATAAGTTGCCCTGCATAAGCTTCTGAAATATGTAACCCTTGACTGATTTGGGGTAAAAGCCCTGCTGGCATGGTTTCTGTCATAATGGTCAGAAAGCCTGCAACTGTAAAAGCCAACAATTTCCAAATCGGTAATTGAGTAGAGAATTCATCAGTTAACTGATGAGATGTTTCATTACTCTTAGTATTCATAAAGCTTTACTCTCAAATTCGCTTGCAGCGTACTTACTCTGCTCTGTATCGCTATAAGCTTGTTTTATAAGGTTAGGATGAGAAGGCATTTGTTCTCCATGTGAACTAAAATCATTATTTTGGAATGATTGTTCCAATTTAAGTTAAATAAAAACCTTAACTATTCAGCTCAACAATAGTTAAGGTTTAAATGAGTTTTATAAAATGTTTAAAGCAACCTGGACCACATCCATTAAACATTGCTTTCTTTGTTCATGAGGGCTGCCTTTTCCTAAAACACGTAAACCTTGCATCGTATTTAGAAAGAAACTTGCTAATGCACGCGGGTTTTGGGTAGATCCAATTTCACCAGATTGTTGAGCTTTAATTAACAAACTCTCCAAAGCATGTTGAAGCTTCTGTAAATTACTTACAACGAATTGAGAGACTTCTTCATCATGTCCAGCCAGTTCCAAACAAGCATTTGCAACGAGGCAGCCTTTATGTTCTGAATCATTCAGCTCATCTTCAACCACCCTCATCAGTAATTGTCGAATAAGTGCTTTTGCTGAACCTGAACCAGACAACAGCTTTACATTATTAAGTGTAGTTAAAAGTTCATAGCGTTGTAATGCCTTTTGATAAAGCCCTTGTTTGTTTTGAAAGGTACTATATAGGCTACTTCTAGATAATCCCGTACCATCGACCAAGTCTTGAACTGAAGTTGCAGCATAACCACGACGCCAGAAGACCTGCATTGCAGCCTCAGCAATTTCATCAGTTTCAAATTCTTTGGTTCGCATACACATGTCTAATAGGAACGATCGTTCCAATTAATTTATGATATACCAATACACAAGTCAAACTAATAATTCTTCCATCAATTTATGTTTAGCCGAATAAATCATGTAAAGCTGGCTTCTTAATCCCGCTTTTAAGTATTTTTATTCTTTGCATACTATTCTTAGAGATAACTTTTGCGCTTGAATACATTACAAAAACATATTATAAATTATTTCTAACCAAATGATTGGTTTTTTGGAACTTTATAATGAACAACAATATTATAATTTTTGGTTATGGAACAGGTATTTCCAAAGCCGTAGCACATAAGTTTGGTAAAGAAGGCTATAAAATCGGGTTAGTGGCACGTAATGCTGAAAAACTCGAAAAAGCCATTTTAGAACTTAAAACACAAGGTATTGAAGCTTATGCTTTTACATGTGATTTAGCGGTTCTTGAAGATATACCAAATCTTATTAATCGTATTAAAGACCGATTAGGAGAGATTAAAAATATTCATTGGAATGCTTTCCATGATATTGAAGGCAATATCTTAGAAACCCCTCCACTAGAGCTTACTAAAAGCTTTCATATTCGTGTTTCGAGCTATATTGCGACGGTGCAAGCTTGCCTAGGTGATTTAGAAAAGAACCACGGTAGCATTTTATCGACAAACGGAATTTTTGCTTTCGATGCAGTGGGCATCGACTTGGTTGCCAAAGAGTATTCATCGTTAGCAACTACTGCTGCCGCTCAATACAAAACCACCAACTTGCTTGCCCATAGTCTTGCTGACTCAAATGTTTATGTGAGCCAAGTGATTGTAAATGGTTTCGTAGACGGCAGACCTGAAGCCAAAGATAAAACCTACGCGGTACATCCAGAAACAGTTGCGGAGCAGTTCTGGTACTTACATCAACATAAACAAGAAACAGTTTCTCTTTGTGGAGAAGCCATTCAAGCGGCTTAAAATTATTTCTTATGACAGAAGAAGTGTAATTAATTAGGCTTCTTCTGATTTTTAAATTTATATTTGTATGTCAGAGAAGTATTTAGTTACTTTTCATACGCTGAAGGATCAATTTTGTATTTTTTAAAGAGAATAGAACGTACGGAGTCTTTTATACGTTCATCATGTTTAATAATTAAATAAATATCTTTTTTAGTCAGAGGAACTTTTTTTAGTAAATCTGGCAAGTCTGTCGACCTTATAGTACTGACTTCACTAGGTTGTTTCAAGATATCTGGATCTTGTTTTTCAAATTTAAAATCTACACCTTGCAAATTAAAGTAAACCATAACTCTTCTGTTCAAAGAGTCACTATCATCATATAAAACAGTACCTTCTGGCAAAATATAATATTCTGGCAAAGTGCTATTTTTCGAATATTTACCTTCAAACGAATATATCTTTAAAGGTTTTTCTAAAACATGAATTTCGGGTGTTTTTGTACGATTCCAGAAGTAATAATTTAATAAGGACTGAACGATGAAAATTAAAATTAGTATGGTAATTAATAAATTCTTTTTCATACTTATCTCTTATTTAAACCAAATAAAATCATATGGTTAAATATCTTATTCATTTACAATAAATTTATAGGTCTTATCTAACTTCCCATCCCCACTAGCATAAAAACCCGCATATATATGAATCGTAAAAGTTCCCTTATACTTTGGAACTCCAGAAATTTTTAAATTATTATAAGCATCTGCTTCATTTTGATCTATTGGCTCAATAGAGATATTCATATCACTAGGGAAATTAGTTTCAACTTCAAAAGACTGTGGTATGACTCTTCCACCTGATATGTTCAATTGCTGATTATATGCCTTTCCTACATAGGCTACTGGAAGACTATCAGGCTCAATTGTATATTCGTGACCACATCCTGCCATAACTAACAATGAAATACCCAAAGTTATTAATTTAAGTTTCAAATTTTTAAACAAATTATTTTTCTTCCCATACAACTGAAAATTTTTCTGATTTAGATACATTACCAATCATTGCAGAGAAAATTGCTTGGCATTCTAAATTGATTTTTTTAACTGAACTGATATCTATAGGTTCACAGCTTCTATTATCGCTATTTGAGCAAAATTCTACCGTTATATCAATTTGGTTACTCTCGAGTCTATCTATATAAGCATCTAACCTTTGGTTGTGATTAGTAGTATTTTTGCAAACAATTTTTTTTGATGATGATTCTTTTACTTTATCTAAAACTTCATTTTTCCTAAAATTAATAGAAAAATTTAACTTTTCATGACTTTTAACTATATTGTTTATCGTAAATTTTGAAAAATTCTCACTACAACCTATCAAGTAAACTAAGCCTAATATATAAATAAATTTATTCACTTAAATCCTCTATTTAAAATAAGAATTTTTTATAGCTTCTTTTGATATTAAAATATTATCTGCTACAACTTTACTGCT
The DNA here is from genome assembly GCF_031196675.1 of Acinetobacter sp. 148. Taxonomy (NCBI): domain Bacteria; kingdom Pseudomonadati; phylum Pseudomonadota; class Gammaproteobacteria; order Moraxellales; family Moraxellaceae; genus Acinetobacter; species Acinetobacter sp. 148. The sequence continues at coordinate 4,500 of NZ_JAVIMT010000037.1, forward strand.
TTGTAATAAGCCACCAAAGACTACTCTACAAGACATATTGCTTGCTAATAATTTTTCCAATTGGTTCTTAGCAATACATACATTCATTGATTCATCTTCGCAAACTTTGAAGTATCCAGACAAAGTATGTTTTCCATTCTTTAACTTTTCTCCTTCGACTGAGATAGCACCTAAAATAAGATAATTTTTAATATTATCGCACTTAAAATGTGAATACTTATAATTTCCGTTTTGATAAACATTCTTTAAATCATCAGTTGTTTCTAAATTAAATTTAAAAATATCACCACTCATACCATCCACATGAGAATAAGTTAAATTCTTAAGGGCCATATCCTTAAAATTTTCTTTCTCATTTTTGGTTAAAGGATTACAACCTGATAATAAAATGGATAAAATAATTAAAAAATATCTATACATCTATTTTATCCTACAATAATTAATTTATATTTTTTATTCAGCTCATCACTACCATTGCTATAGAAACCTGTTGAAATATTTGTTGTATATTCACCTTTATATTTGGGAACACCTTTAATTGAAAAGTCATTAAAACCACTAGTGTTATTATTTGGTTGAATTTTTAATTCTATATCATCAAGCATGTTAGTATCTATTTCAAAATACTCATCCACTACTTTGCCACCACTAATTTTTATATTCTGGGAATATGCTTCATTGACATGGGCTACAGCGAGCTCCTTCGATTGTATATCATAGTTGCTACAACCATTAAGAATTATAGCCAATAATATATATAGGAACATATCTTTTTATTCTTCAACTACAAATTCATAGGTTTTATTTAGCTTGTCATCGCCTCGCCCATAAAAATATGCATTAATTACAATTTTATATTTCCCTTTATATTTTGGAATTCCATCAATTTTTATATGATTGTATCCATCTATAACATCTACGGGAGTAATTTTAACCTCCTGATTCTCAGGAATATTCTCATATAATTCAAAATGTTGTTCAGATACTTTACCTCCGATAATTTTAATAAATTGACTATATGGCTTTCCAACGTAGCCTACAGGAAGCTCATGTGGTTCAATCTTGTAATCTCTATTACACCCTAAAAAACTTGTCATTAAAAACAATATTATTAAGTTTTTAAAGTTCATCTTTATTTCTCTAGATTTCGGGCATAATTATAGTCAACCCATCCTAAATCTTTTAAAAAGTTTTCCACCATTGCTTGTTTTTTTTCTGCTCTTCCGCATCTTTTATAGCCTTATTAATATCAGCTTCTATTTTATCTTTATTATTGTCCCATATCTTATTTAGTACCTGCTCAAGATCTTCTCTACTCCATAAATGAAATAAGCCACTACTTTCACCCATTGCCTCTATAATTTTTTCATGAACTTTCTGGTTATCATAATTTTTTATTTTTTTATTAAACATATCAACAACCAAATCATTAATATTTGGCTTTATGTCATTATAAAAATCTATTGTCGTATGATCTTCTAAATTATCATCTTGTATAACCCATTTAGGTACGGGTAAATAAAGATCAGTAATAATAATTTCTATTCGTATAATATTTTTATAATATATAGTCCGTTGTGTACCATTAAATCGAACTGCTATTATTTTTTCTTCATCCCAAGATAGTTCTTTCGTTAAATATGGAGAAGATTTTTCTTCTTTATGATTACTTTCTTGTTTAAAAAAATTAAATAGCATTGTTTTATCTCTTCTTAAAATACAGTCCAAGCAATAAATGCTTCTAATTCTTTATCAAATGCATCTACCAGTTGATATGCAGCAATCCCCCCAATTGCACCACCAATGAGGGTACCAATACCAGAACATATAGGTGATCCTGGACCACAAATTCCTCCTGCTATTGCTCCACCTGCCGCACCTCCTGCAATGCCAGCACCAATAGAGGCGCCTTGTCTGTAAATTTCTTTTTTATATTTAACATTTCACGCCAAAAAACTATAGGCAAGACACTAATAAAAAAACAATTAAAAGGTTCTAATGGAAGTGTAAAGTGACTTTCATCGCTAAAAATAATTTTACAGATTCCTTTTAAATTGTAAGATATATAAATATATTGCAACAAATAAAAAAAGAAAAATAGAAATGAAATAGCAGCATAGAAAAACTTATTATCTTCTATAATTAAATTAACAAAACTATTCATTTATTCACTCTATCATATATATATTCTGTAACTAGCCCTGCACCTTCACCTCCTGCCCAACCAACTCCAGCCAAAACTACAGCAGCTAGACCTAAAACAATCAATGATGTACCTCCACTAACAACCTTTAACACAATAAAAATACTAATAAATCTTTCTAAAATTTATTTACAAAAACAAAACTTCACATAAAATTGTTAATTGAGCCAAAAAAATATAGAGAAAATAACTATAAAAATCATAAAAAATGAAGAGTTCTTAATATAAAACCATAATTTTTTATGATCTTTTATAAGCAACATACAATTTTCTAATTAAACCCACTAAATATTAAAAATTTTCTTTTTGCAAAAAAATTAGAAAATTTTTCTCCAGAAAAATAACTAATAATATTAATCAGAGTTATAGCAAATATAATAGACTCTATATTAGCAACATCTAAAGATTTATTTTTATAAATATCTGACCCATAAACTAGTCTTTTTAAACTACTTGATTTATTAATATATCTCGATGCTAATTGATGAAATATAGCCCATAACACCACACTTACAAGCAATAGAATAACTATAATATCCTTTATATTCATTTTAACATTTCATACCCATACTCTACAACTGCCTGCCCTGTAACCCCACCAAAATATCCACCAGTTAATGTTGCACCAGAAATAGAATTATCAAAAAAATACTTCAAAAATTTTATCTTTATTTACCAAACCAATACTCTTTATATTAGAAAAATTTCTCTAAAATAAAAACGGACACCAAAGCTATAGTTGTGAATATTCCACAAAAATAAATAGCATATTGGTTATAAAAAAACATTGGAAATTTTTTTATTAATTTTTTTAATTGATTTTTTTCCACTGGATAATAAAAATCCTTTTTATAAAGTTTTTTAAACGATGTACCATATTTTATATTTAAAGTTTCACGCCAAAAAACAATAGGTAATACGCTAATAAAAAAACAATTAAATGGTTCTAATGGTAGTCTAAAATGCTTCTCGTTATTAAAAATAATCATGCATATTTCTTTTAAATTAAAAGAAATATAAATGTATTGAATAAAATAAAGTACAAAGAAGAAAAATAAACACGAAAGGCCAATGAATACTAATGGCATCGTTTCTATAAATAAGATAAATTTATTCATAATATTTTTTACTTACTGAAAAAGTCATAGGCTTTTTCTGCTCCAATTCCTGCACCCTCACCTACTCCCCAACCAACTAATGCAGATGTTCCAGCAGCTAGTCCCAAAACGATCAATGATGTACCTCCACTAGCAACTGTTAATACAATAAAAGCACCTAGTGCACCACCAGCTAATCCTCCAGCTAGTTTAGAGGTTTCGATTACAGTTGTTCTAGTTTTTTCCTCAGGTTTTGCACTGGCAATCGCATCACCAGCATTATAAATATCTAGGGCTAAAAATAAGTAACCTCCACCTTTTATGACTTTACTCATTTTTCCTAATTCAGCCATTTTCTCGACATATTCTTTCATTCCCCCTTTGTAAGTAGCTCCTCTAGCTAGAGATGATTGATTGATAATACGTCGCATATTATTGGTTTTAATAGACTGATCCCACTTAAAAACCCCTTTTGCATACACCTGATCTAACTGTGTGTATAAATCTTTATATTTATTTCTAAACGCTTTAAAGTTCTTAGGATTAGCTAAACCTGAACCCTTTGCTCTCTCTTCAGCCATTTTTAGTGCTAATTCACCATGAATTTTATTCATTCTAGTCACCGTACCTTCATGGAATGCTAAAGTTGCATCAATTCCACCTTTAGCAATTGCCCCCCAGGCACTTTCACTATCCTTAGTATCCTTATCAAATTTTTGAACCAGAGGATGGTCATTATTCTCAAAGATATTTTTATGTGTCAGTTGAGTTCGATTATCAGCCACAGCATCATAAAGAAACTCATAATTTTGAGCAAAAAATTGCTCATCAAAATTTTTGTCCCTTTTCATTTCATCTAATTTCTTTTGGGCCTCTTGTGCTTCCTTTTTATATTTTTGCAATTCTTTGGCTGTTGTAGAATTTGATAAAATAATAACTTGCCCAGGAGTTAAGATACGAATAGGCGCCATATTTTTAATATGCGGATTATTTGCACGAAGAACGTCCCAATCAGATGCTGACAACGGTTTTTTATATACACGTTTCGACCAATCAGCCATTGTTTCAGTTTTTTTAATAAGATACCAAGCCACTTCTCCATCATTGAGATAGATTTCTTTAATATTTTCTTTAACTTTCTTTGTAATTTCAGTTGTTGTTTTAATCGTATAAACACTATGTGTTTTTCTCTCTGGGTATGCTTTTACAGAAACTTTCTGTAAAAGTTCTCCACGCAGATAAATTTCATAAATTAAAGTGGTATTTAAATTATTAATTTGAGTCCAACTTGTTAACCCCTGCTCATTAAAACGGCCATCGAAAACTATTTTTTTCTTATTACTATTGGTTGTTACAATAAACTTATAAGTTAAATCTTTTAACTTTAATGGAGCTTGAACATTAAGCTTTAAACGACTGAAATATACACTCATTCCTCTGTCCCAGCCTCTTCTTCATCTGCCTGTTCAATTTCATTCATCATGACTCTTGTAGTAATACGCTGTGAAGCTGATGTTGTTTTTAGCTTCATAAATCCATCTTTATCTGTTGTCCCTCTATGAATATTTCCCTCATCATCCAATAAGATATAAGGTTTTTCAGACATTACCTGATTTTCTTTATTCTTGACTAAATACTGAAGTACAAAGGGATTCTCAGCTTCAGGTAATTGTGGCAATGAACTATTTACACTCCCGCCCCCCATAAACACATGCTGTCCAGCCTTCACCTCAAACTTGCCGCTTGTGGTCATAAAAATACCTGAACCGGTAATTTTGACTTGAGAGCCGCCTGCGGTAAGAACAATTTCTTTGGCTGCGGTCGCTTCGATTTTGTCTTCAGTCGAAATCACCTGAACAGCTTTACGGGCAATTAAATCAGCTCCATCGCCTTGCGCCTGTATTTCGACTTTACCTTTGCCTGCATACAGTCTCGCCCCTTGTTGCGCTGCAAAAAGGCTAATCTTATTTTGGGCATGTGCAATCAAGTTCTTTTGAGTAGACAGATTAATGCTATCTCCGGCAGTTTGGTTGAGCTGACCATCTGCACTTAAGTGAATGTCTTCGTTACTGGCTAGAGCAATACTGTTAGGCGCAGTTAAAATCATCAAAGCTTGCTTAAAAGCAGCAGCTTTGTCTTGATCTTTCTCTTCAATTTGCTCTATGAACGTTTTTAAGTTCTCAAGCATTTCCAATGGATCAGTTTGCTGATTTTTAGCAACTTCACTGAGTGCCTTGGCATTATTGAGGCCGCCTTCGATTTGTTGCTTGGCCTCGCTTGCATCAAGGTGTACACCTTGAGCTTGATCCTGTTTGTGGGTACTAACGAGTAAACCACTACCAGCTCGAACCGCGCCCCACTGGTCAGTTCTAAGTTCAAAACCTTCCCCACGACCGTCGCTTTCCGCCTTGTCTTTTGGATGGCTTAGGTTACCGAGGTTTAATTGGCTAGCTGCATGGCTGCTTTGTAACTGGGCACTGATTTGACCTGTCGTGTCATCAAAACGGAGCTGGTTAAAGCCCTTACCGTCAACTTCTTCTGAACGAATGCCGCTGAGTTTTTTAGTATCAGGTAACTGCCCTTTCTGGTCGAATTGCGTTGGGTGGCGCTCAGCTTCATGAATACGCCCCACCACAAACGGACGATCAATGTTCCCGTCAAAGAAGTCGATGACCACAATTTCACCAACACGTGGCAAGAAACGTGCGCCATAACCTGCCCCTGCCCATGGGGTCAGCACATCGACCCAAGCGGAGTCAGTGTCATTGTCGTTACTTCCAGCTCCACCATCATGGCTGTGGTCATCAGCTCGGGTAAACAGGAAACGGACTTTAATGCGTCCCCACTGGTCGACATGAATGCTTTCACCCTCTAAACCCACCACTCTAGCGCGCTGTGGGTGAGCGGCTGGTCGGTGCTCTAGCGGATTATATTCAGGCACAGCTTTGATGTTACGACGAACGACATTCAGCTCAGCAAAGTGGCGCTGCTCAGGGTTTTGACTGTCGAGTTGGGCTGCCTTGAGTTTGCCTTGTGGTAATAAGCGCTCAAGTTGCTGTTGTAATTCTTTCGGTAAATTATTCTGGTTATAGTAGTGCTTGTTTAAGATTAAGAACTCTTTGTCCGCACTGTCATGCTGGTCGAGTTCTGGGTGGTCATTCAGCTCAAACCAGTAACCCACTTGTGCATCACGGACATTCCCTGCAACGGTAAACTGTTTAGAACTCAGGTGATGGTAAGCATTGATGTGCTGGTTAAGTTGTTCAATCTGGCTATTGCCTGAAGCGGTGGCTTGATCTTCCCCGTTTAAATCCTGCATCCACGCTGGACTAACATGCCATGCATCTTCAAGGTTCAGGCTTGCATTGTCATAGTGTTCACTGTGCTTTTGCGTGCCTTGTACGCTGCCGCTACCTTCTTCTTGTTGTAGGGCATCGGCTTGCCAGCGTTGCACATGAACCGAGGTTGGTTGTAAACGACGCTCAGCTTTGACTTGGGTAATGGTATCAAACTGTTCTGTCGCACTGCTGCGTTGATAGCGGATGCTACGGCGTTCAAGTGCCTGATAATTTTGGTTATCGTCAATTAAACGCAAGACTTGTGGCTGGATAGAAGCATTTGGGTCAGCGACAAAAAGCTGTGACTCATCGACCAGCCAGTTAATGCCTTCACTACGCCACAAACGGGTTAAAAAGTCATAATCACTTTCATTTGACTGCATCACAAATGGACGCACATCGTAGTCTTTAGTTAAGCCGGATGTATCGAGCGTTATGCTTGAGGCAAATAACGGGCTTTTCCCCTGCCATTCTTTAAACAGAATTTCACTAATATCTCGCACGCTTTTATTCATAAACACGCGGCTATTACGGCGTTTATGCCAGAGTGCAGTTGGGTCTTTTAAGGTGAGGTTATAAATAGTGAGTGAGCCGTCGCTTTGCCCTTGGCTGGCTTCGGTAATAATACCTGTCATTCTAAAAAACTGGCCTGTATCGGTGACCTGATCGACGGCAACCTGACAGCCAATAAACTGTTTTAATGCAATATGGGCGTTTGTCGACAGACACAATAACTCAGCAACGCTGCCCTGATTAAGCGTATGTTCGCCTTCAATACGTTGTAAGAAGACTTGCTGATTTAAAGACTGATTTGAGAATTGGATATGAACAGCACGATTTTGTGAAACAAGGCCTAAACGTTCCAATATACTCGACACACTCATCTGCATTTTTATTATCAATCAAACTTATATTTAAGCCGTATTTTAATTAAAAAAAGACTAATCTGTCTATCTATACTCATTTTCAAAATGTAACTAGTCTAAATATGCAGTTTTACGTTAATTTCTTATTAAATAGGTATTTAAACCGTAAAATTCGATCATTTTAAAGTACTATAAATCATGGAGATATTATTAAATTTTTCAAATAAAAATCAAACATATAGCAAGAAATCAAATTTTAAGATTAATAAAATTCAGGATGAGATATGAAAATAAAAAAGTCTGCTTTTTATATATTTACCATGATTTTTTCGCTTCATTCTTCAGCATTTGCTGAGCCGAGTGTTGCTGATGTTCAATATCGTGCACAGCAAGGACAACCGATTGCGCAATATCATCTTGGCATCATGCTTTTAACTGGTGAACAAGGTGTCGTTAAAAACTATGAACAAGCTTTTAAATGGTTAACTGCTGCTGACCAAAATGGAAGCGTGGGGGCAAAATATAGTTTAGGAATGATGTATTTCACGGGTACAGGCGTGGAAAAAGACATGAAACGCGCTTTTGAATATTTTGCTAAAGCTGCGGATAAGGGCCATGCCAAAGCGCAATATAACTTAGGGGTGTTATATGACAGAGGTGAAGGAACTGCGCAAAATTATGAGCAGGCTTTTGAATGGTATAGTCGTGCTGCAGAGCAAGGCTATCCGCCCGCAGAATATAATTTAGCTCATCTATATAAAAAAGGTCACGGCGTCGCTCAAAGCGATGAGCAAGCCCTTAAGTGGTACACCAAAGCGGCTGAGCATAATGAAAGCGATGCCCAGTACAACTTGGCCCAGATGTATTTAAATGGTGAAGGCACGCCGAAAAGCCTACAACTGGCAAAGAAATGGTTCCAACAAGCTGCCGATGCAGGTGATTCGGATGCGAAAGAAATGCTTAAAAGTTTAGATTGAATAAGACAGTCATTCCCACTTTCTAAAAACCAGACAAGTATTTACGCCACCAAAACCAAAGCTATTACTCATCACTGTTTTTAGTTCGGTTTCTCGGCTTGTTTGAACAATATCGAACTTTTTAGCTTCTTCGCGCAGTTCGGCAATATTAATACTCGGCGCAATAAAGTTATTTTGCAGCATTAAAATAGAATAAATGGCTTCATGTACCCCTGCGGCCCCTAAACTATGGCCAGTCATCGACTTGGTTGAACTGAGCGGCGGGACTTTTTCACTACCAAAAGCTCGCTCTATGGCCAATAGTTCGGGAATGTCCCCTGCCGGCGTTGAAGTGCCATGTGTGTTGATATAGTCGATGGTGTCAGAGCCGTTTTGCTTGGCTTCTGCGAGTGCCAGTTTGATGCAACGAGTCGCCCCCTCGCCACTTGGAGCCACCATATCAACACCATCACTATTGGCAGCGTACCCAACCACTTCGGCCAAAATTTTTGCTCCGCGTTTTTGGGCATGACTTAAAGACTCCAAAACCACCATGCCACCGCCGCCAGCGATCACAAAGCCATCGTTATCTTTTGAATATGGGCGTGAAGCGGTTTCTGGTGCATCGTTATATTTAGAACATAAGGCGCCCATTGCATCGAATATTGCGGTTTGGGACCAATGGTCTTCTTCGCCGCCACCTGCCAGCATGAGATCCTGTTTACCAGCGGCAATAAGGTGATATGCATAGCCAATTGCGTCGGCTGAAGTCGCGCAGGCACTTGCGATCGATTGGGATACGCCTTTTAGATTGAAAGCGCGTGATAAGTTAGAGCTAATGGTGCTGGTGAGGTAGCGTGGTGCTAAATCGGGTGATACTTCGCTTGCGCCTTTTTCTTTTAGGGTATGCAACATGTCGATGATAGACGCTGTTGAGGTGCCGCCTGTTCCCCCAATCACGCCATATTTTGGGTTATTGGCAATATCATTTACATCAAGCTCGGCATGTTGTAGCGCATCGAGTGCCGAGTTATAGGCATACATGGCGCAAACGCCCATGTGTTTTTTTAGCTCAGGATCAATATTTTCAAAATTCATTTCGGCAGTGGCGCTCACATGACTTCGAAAGTTCAGTTTTGCATAGACTTCGTTATAGCGAATGCCTGAGCGGCCTGCTTTTAAGGACTCGGTTACTTTCTCTAATGTATTTCCAATACAAGAATTAATTCCCATACCTGTGATGACAACTCGTTCCATTCTTATCTCTATAAAAACGACAAAAATAGATCTTAACAATCAAGTTCTTTTTTGGAACTGGCAAAATATTTCTATATTTATTATTTTTTCTCATCAAATATAAATAAAAAGTTAATAATAATATTTTTATTTTAAAATAATATTTAGTTTTATTATTAAATCAAAAATATTTTAAATATTAAATTGACGTATTTAAAATCACCGATTATTATCTCGTTGCTGGCCTACATTGCCAGACGGTTTTGACAGACCGTAACTCGTAGCGAATTGTAGTTCTACTATAATTCGTTAGACCCTTGCGTCCCCTTTCTTTGCGGTAGGATGATCTGCCCCCATAAAGTT
>NZ_JAVIMT010000038.1:0-162582 GCF_031196675.1 Acinetobacter sp. 148
TTTATAATGATTTGACTATAAACAAGTTGTTCTTTATTAAGGAGCTTCTTTCAATACACTTTATGAGATAAATAAAAAAAGCCCCGTAGGGCTTTTTTGAGATGTTCAAGTGGTTGTGATTTTAGTGGTCTGATGCACCAGAAGCACCAATACCTGTCATTGAACGAACATATTGAGCATCGAAAGAAGCGCGTTCTTTTTTCGCACGTGCTGAGCTGTCAGTTACCGAGAAGAACCAGCAGCAAAGGAACGACAAAGGCATTGCAAATAATGCAGGACCATTGAACGGGTTAATTGGGGTATCAGATATTTTTAAAGTATCTACCCATACTGCTTTAGACAGAATAATGAGTACAACCGCTGTTACAAGACCAACTACGCCACCAATGACCGCACCACGAGTTGTTAAACCTTTCCAGAACATTGAAAGAACAAGAATTGGGAAGTTTGCACAACACGCTACAGAGAATGCTAAACCTACCATGAATGCTACGTTTTGCTTTTCAAACAAAATACCTAAAATCATGGCAAAGATTGCTAAACCAAGCGTCGCGATTTTTGACATGCGAAGCTCTGAAGCTGGCGTGGTTTGACCTTTTTTAAATACGTTAGCGTATAAATCGTGTGAGATCGCAGATGCACCTGAAAGTGTTAAACCAGCAACAACAGCAAGGATCGTTGCGAACGCTACTGCTGAAATGAAGCCCATGAATAAGTCACCGCCTAAAGCGTCACTTAAATGCACGGCTGCCATATTGTTACCACCAACAAGCTCAAGTTTGCCGGTCATTGCCATTTTCGCAACATCAAGGAATTGCGGGTTGTTTGATACGAAAAGGATCGCACCGAAACCAATAATGAAAGTTAAAAGATAGAAGTAACCAATAAAACCTGTTGCAACGACAACCGATTTACGCGCTTCTTTTGCGTCTTTTACCGTGAAGAAACGCATAAGAATGTGTGGAAGACCTGCTGTACCAAACATGAGTGCCAAGCCAAGAGATAAGGCATCAATCGGGTTTGCGGCAAGTTTACCTGGTCCCATAATTTTTGCAGCATCTTCAAAGCTTACATCATGAACTTTACTGAACACTTCAATTGATTGGGTGAACATATTACTAAAGCTGAAACCAACCGCTTTCATCACCATAAAGGCCATGAAAGTTGCACCACTTAATAACATCACTGCTTTAATGATTTGTACCCATGTGGTTGCTAGCATGCCGCCGAAAATAACGTATGCCATCATGAGCAAGCCGACAATCACAACTGCAATGTTATAGTTCAAACCAAATAATAGTTTGATGAGCTGACCTGCCCCTACCATTTGTGCAATCAAATAGAACGCGACTACAACAAGCGAGCTGAAAGCAGCTAAAGTACGAACTGGTTTTTCTTCAAGACGGAATGACACTACGTCAGAAAGGTTATATTTACCAAGGTTACGTAAGCGTTCTGCCACCAAGAATAAAACGATTGGCCAACCGACCATGAACCCGAGTGAATAAAGCAAGCCGTCAAAACCTGAGCTAAACACCATTGCAGAAATACCAAGAAATGACGCTGCTGACATATAGTCACCCGCAATCGCCAAACCGTTTTGGAAACCACTGATCCCACCACCAGCAGTATAGAAGTCTTGCGCCGATTGAGTTTGTTTAGCCGCCCATTTGGTAATAAACAAGGTAAAGCCAACAAAGATGATAAACATGATAATGGCATGCCAGTTGGTGGCTTGCTGTTCTGCTTCACCTAAGTCCGGGCTTGCCATAGCAACAGTTGAATATAGCGATGCTGCTGCCAATAAGGCTTTCGCTTTGAATGAATTCCATTTCATATTAGTGTAGTCCTTTCTCATGCGTGATGGCTTCAACTTCCTTCAACGCTTCTTCACTCAATTGGTCAAGGGTATTATTTGCGATATAGGAATACACACCACAAAGTAGGAAAGATAAAACAATAATTCCTAAACCTAGCGGGATCCCCCATGTCGTTACACCACCACTAAAGGAACTCATCAAAAATTCTTTGTTGTAGCCCACAAGTAGCATAAAGCCCACATAAAGCACTAACATGATGATTGTGAGCGTCCAGCTTAATGCACTTTTTTTCTTGACCATTTTTTGAAACTTTGGATTACGTAGAATCTGTTCTACTTGGCTTTGATCCATAACCAAACTCCTTACATAGTGCCCAACCTTGGTCACTTTTTTTTAATGTATTTTTTCATTATTAAAGTTAGCAAGATTCCAGCTCAGTCGTAACTTAGACTTTGGTCGTTAAAATTTAATCAATTTATAGCTTTGTTTCGGCTTGGGTTATGATAGGCATAAGGTTTCACTTATGTAGGTCATATGAACAGCTGGCTGATTATTGGGGTGCTCACTCTTTATATTGCGCTTTTATTTGTCTGTGCTTTTTTTGGTGAGAAGCATGCCAGTCGTCTTAGCACGCGTGGCCGTATGTTTTTATTTAGCTTAACTTTAGGTGTCTATTGTTCCTCTTGGACATTCTATGGGGCAACTGGGGCTGCCGTACGTGAAGGCGTTATCTTCTTACCTATTTATTTAGGTCCACTGTTATTTGTCTGGTTTGGTTATGACATCTGGCGGCGTCTAGGTCGAGTTCGTCAGCATCATGCGATTTCGTCAATCGCTGACTTTGTCGCGGCACGCTATGGTAAAAGTGGTGTACTCGCATCGTTGGTGACTATTCTTGCAGTTATTGCGATTATCCCCTACCTCGCGTTACAGCTCCGTGCGATTGCGTTAAGTACCTCGGTCATTATGGAGCAAAGCTCGCATATTCATACGACGACCAACAGTGTGTTATTGCTCACCAGTGTGCTTGCGATTTTAGCCATGATTTTTGGTACAAGGCAGATTGCAAACACGGAGCAACACGGCGGCCTCATGCTTGCGGTTGCATTTGAATCATTTGTGAAGTTATTTGCCTTACTTTGTGTCGCTTTATTTTTTATTTTTGAATCACCGGCCAACCTGAGCCAAATGACCTCTGATGTAAACCAGACTTTTCAGGAAGTTCAGCTTTTTGGTGTACCCGAAACCTTCTGGATTCAAACATTATTGGCGGGCTTAGCCATTATTTGCTTACCACGTCAGTTCCACGTGGCGGTGGTCGAGCTACGCGATGAGAAGCATATTCGCGGTGCTCGTAAATGGTTCGCGGTTTATCTCATTTTAACTATTCTTGCCATTATTCCGATTGCAAGCTGGGCTTTACATGCCGCACCGAAGTTTCTGACCGTGCCTGATGTAGCTGTGTTGTCATTGCCTTTAAGTTATAACCAAGAGTGGCTGGCATTACTGGCCTTTTTAGGCGGGTTCTCTGCATCAACAGGTATGTTACTGGTGTCATCAGTAGCATTGTCTATTATGCTCAGTAACGACTTGATTATGCCTGCTCTATGGCGATTTAAGTTGCTGTCACGTCACGATAAGCATTTACCTAAAGTTCTTAAATTTAGCCGCCGTATCAGTATTGTTGCGGTGATGCTACTTGGCTTTTTATTCTTCCATTTCTTTAATGACATTAACCAACTTTCAGTTTTCGGCTTATTGGCCTTTAGTGCTGTAGCACAGTTTGCACCTGCACTGATTGGTGGTTTGTATTGGCGTGGCGGAAGCCGTCAAGGCGTCTATGCAGGACTTATTATTGGATTTTTAATGTGGAGTTATACATTACTATTTCCAACTATTTTGCGTAGCTTGCCTGAAGCCTATCAGGAAACTGCTCAAAGTATTTTACTTTTCGGTCCTTTCGGCATTAATGCCCTATGCCCGGAATCTTTATTTGGTTTTGAGTCATTTGCACCTTTAACTCATGGTGTTATTTGGTCACTCGGTTTAAATATTGTTTTATATATCTGGATTTCAAAAATTTATCGGCCAAGCGTCGCTGAGCAAATTCAGGCAGAAAGCTTCTTTTATTATGAAACAAAGCCTTTACCATCACCGCACACCTCTACTGATTTAACCTATCTTCCTCATGATGCGGCCCGCTTAAAAGTGGGTGATTTATTTGCCCTAGCCAAAAGAATTACGGGTGAGCAACCCACTACGCAAGCGTTCGAAAATTTTTGTGAGCAAAATCACCTCACCCTCAACCCAAATAGTATTGCCAATGGCATGTGGTGGCGTTTTACCGAGCAATATCTGGCCGGTATTATCGGTGCCGCTTCTGCACGTACGTTGCTCACAACAGCAATGATTAATAACGGTCTCGCTTTAGGGCAAGTGGCTAATATTTTAGACCAAGCATCGCAGTGGCAACGTTTTAATCAGAACCTTCTTATGACCATGATTGACCACATGACCCAAGGGGTAAGCGTGGTTGATAAAAATATGTGTTTGGTCGCATGGAACAATCAATATTTAAAACTGTTTGGTTACCCAAAAGACCTCGTTTATGTGGGCTGCCCAATTGCCGACCTCATTCGTTATAACGCCGAACGCGGTGAATGTGGTCCCGGTTCAGTTGAAGAACATGTGCGTAAACGCCTTCACTGGATGAAAGTGGGAAGTGCTCACGAATTTGAACGTATTCGTAAAGATGGCCGTGTAATTCAAATGCGAGGAAATCCGATTGCAGGTGGAGGCTTTGTAACGACATTTGCCGATATTACGGCCTTCCGTGCGAACGAAGCCGTGCTTGAAGCCCGCGTAAAAGATAGAACACAACAGCTTGCCGATGCCTTAACTGAACAACAGCTTGCACGTGAACAAGCTGATATGGCCAATATGTCAAAAAGTCGATTTATTGCCGCGGCAAGTCACGATCTATTACAGCCTATGCATGCTGCTCGTCTGTTTAGTACCGTTCTTGAGCAAAGTATTTCGACCGAAGAAGACCGCCAGACCCTACAACAGCTTGACCGAGCACTCTATGGAGCAGAAAGTATGCTCTCTGCCCTACTCGATATTGCACGTTTGGAAGGCGGCACCATACAACCAAAGAGACAACCTTATCCGTTGCATGATTTGCTCAGTGATCTTGAGTTGCAGTTTAAATCGATCGCTGCTCAGCGAAATATCTCACTGAAAGTCCACGATGTGTCTTTCTGGATCGATACCGACCCGCAGTGGATTCGTCGTATTATTCAGAACTTTGTCAGTAATGCTTTGCGTTATACCGCTAAAGGTCGAGTGGTGGTGGGTGTACTCCGCTCTGCGCAGCAGTCTGGACATATTCGAATTGGGGTTTGGGATACTGGACCAGGGATTGCCGAAGAACAACGGATTAAGCTATTCCAAGAGTTTGAGCGCTGTGGGCATTTATCACCTTGGGGTGAACAAGGTTTAGGGCTAGGACTTGCCATCGTACAACGTATGACAGGTTTGCTAAATTACCCTGTTCATGTTTACTCAGAGTTGGGCAAAGGCTCATGCTTTATGATTGAAGTACCTATTGTCGAGCCGCCAAAAGTTGCAACACCAGCTGTACAAGCCGTACCTTTAAAAACTAAAGCCTACCGTATTTTGTGCCTAGACAATGATGAAACTATTCTTGAAGGAATGAGTAGTTTATTAGGACGATGGGGTTATCAAGTTTTCAAAGCGACTGAACCTGAACAGGCGCTAGAAATTATTCAAAAAGAGAATATACAGGTTTGGCTCATTGACCAGCACTTAAACCACAATCAACTTGGCGTTGATTTTATTACTCAAAATCGTCAAGAAGATGTTCCTGTTGCCTTAATTACAGCGGACTCGCACCCTGAATTACCGCAGCAATTAAAAGAGCTGAATATTGTTTTACTCAAAAAACCGTTAAAACCTGCTTCATTAAGAGCATGGTTATCTGGGCTTAAAATTGCCAGCACGATAGACTAATCATTTATCGCTTCCCAACCTTTGATAAGTTTGGGGAGCGGTTCTTGGCAAAAATGTTTGACTGAATTTAAGCCAATAGGCAGAACTGCTCAAAAAGTCTACTTTTACCCAGTAAATCATTGACCAAAATTTCCAATACCTTTTTTTCTATGGCAAAGCCCACCTTTTTTGTAAGTGAACACTTGTATACTTAGTTACAATTTAATAAATCATTGTTTTTATAATAGATTATTTACGAAAAATCACCTTATACGACTTTAGTCGTATTCTACTTGCATTCTTCATGACACATAAATATTCAAAACGAATTTTTAAATTGTATAACGAATTATCAAATTGATTTCCAATCTATATAGCTTCACTGCTCTAGAATGAATGCAAAGGATAACTGCCATGAATATTTCTGATAACACCCCACAAGGGCAACTCTCGTCTCAACAATTTTATCGTCAATACAGTGCCAATGCCTTACTTCCTGAGTTAGATTGGCAAAGTATTTTTCCGCATAGCAAGCTTAGCGAAGCACATATCAAAGCACTCAATACTATTTATCAGTGTGCTGTACCTCTCGCACTTAATGTATTTCATGATCTAAATTTTGATGTATTTGCGCCTGCTGCCTATCATCCGCAAGGCTTGGGTTTATTTGATAAATTAGCCCAACAAGAAGAGAACTTCTTAAAAGTCCTTACTGCGGAAAGTGAAAACCTTGATCATGAAACACGCCATCAAATCTGGAGTATGCTTCTACGCGGTGGCGCTGTTCTGGTTTTCAAGGCCTGGCTTGGTCATGTCAAACTCGGAGAAAACCAGTTAGATATGACTCAGTTCGATGAGCTTTCTGACTTGCTGTTTATTAAGACTCCTCCACATCAACTTGCTGAACGTTTGCATGTAGATGAAAAAGCAAAACTTGACCATATCTTCTTAATGTATGGCAATGATATTTTCCTTGACCGGTTCAATAGCCTAGAAACTGCAGCTCTCTTTGTTGATTTAGGTGTTTATGATGCGGCTTTCTTAAGCTTGCGTGATGACCGTGTAGCTGAATATTTAAAAAGCAAGGGCTATGTGACCCAAGAACAAATTGATGATTTGCAATGTGCTCTTAACCCACTGTACTGCGACAGCCTAACACCTAAGCAAGATTGCCTTGCCTAAGTGGAACATATAAAAAAGACCTCAATTGAGGTCTTTTTTATTTTAGATTTTTTTATCTTCAATATTTAATGCACTAATTGCCAATACAGCCTGTGTACGATTTTGTACGCCTAGTTTTCTAAAAATAGCGGTTACATGCGCTTTAATGGTAGCCTCTGAAACATCGAGTTCATAAGCAATTTGTTTATTTAATAAACCTTCTGCAACCATCATCAAAACTCGGAATTGCTGAGGAGTTAACGACTGGATACGTTCAGCCAAAGCAGTTTCATCTGCCGCTCTCGGGTCAAGATTAATATTTGATGGCAAGTTTGGCGGTAACCAGATTTCCCCATCTAACACTTGACGGATTGCTTCACCAATATGACTTGGATGAGCCGATTTAGGAATATAACCCATTGCACCATGCGCAATTGCACGTTGAATAATTGACGCTTCTTCGTGTGCAGAAACCACAATAATAGGAATAGATGGATATTGTGCTCTTACATAGACCAGAGCCGAAAAGCCTGAAGCACCCGGTAAGTTTAAATCGAGTAATACCAGATCAGGTTCTGCCCCATTTTCCAAACGCTCATAAAACTCATCAACCGAAGCTGTTTCATGAATTTGTGCCTGCGGCAGGCTATAACGTACTGCTTGAATCAAAGCATGACGAAACAAAGGATGATCATCAACGATTAAAATATTCATAAGCGATTAAAGTAATCTTGAGCATAAGTATGGCCTATTGTAACCCTACTATTTAGATGAAAGATATGCTCATCTTATCCATTTTTATGCAAAATGTTGTTAAATACAGACCTTTGCTTCGATTTTCAGATGTTTTTTACCTTTTAATCAAAATTAATCTGTTTTTTATATAAGCTTTATTTTTATTCTAAAAAATATATCATCAATAATTATATAAAATAAAAACAGTTATTTAACTCGCTATTAAATAATAAAAATCAACTATTCGGGTTTTATATTTAAAACTGATAAGGTTGACCAATTTCGTTATTTTACAGTTCGCCAGCATTGTTGATTAATAAGTCCAATCTTCTTTTTTAGGCTTAGGAACCAAATCATGACTGGTATCACATCATCAAAACCCTTAAATATTGTTGCTGTTTCTGGTGGTTTGAATACGCCATCTAAAACCGAAAGTCTGGTTCAGGCCATTCTTGATGAGTTATCTGAAGCAATTGATATTAAAGTTCACTTTATTAAATTGAGTGAAATCGGGCCCTTATTAGGCGGCGCATTTTATCGCAACCAGCTTCCACAGCGCGTACAAGATGACCTTGCAGCGGTTGAAGCAGCAGATGCCTTAATTGTTGGTACGCCTGTTTACCGTGCTTCTTTTACAGGCCTTTTCAAACACTTTTTTGACTTCGTTGAACAAACTGCATTAGTAGATGTACCTGTACTTTTAGCTGCATCAGGTGGTAGTGATCGTCATGCACTCGTACTAGAGCATCAGCTTCGCCCATTGTTTAGCTTCTTTCAGGCGCAAACTTTACCAATTGGCGTATACGCAACAGATCGCGACTTTACTCCTGAATATACGGTGAAAAGTGAACAGTTATCTGACCGTATTACGCTAGCCGTAGCGCGTGCATTGCCAATTTTAGAATGGGCACCAGCGAAAGGTAAACGTGCTGAAGTGGTTAAACCTAAATCTCAGCAAGCGAATCAAGAGCTCGGTATTAACAAGCAAATTGAGCAAGAAGAAGTATTGCCTTCAGCAGCTGTACCAAATCTCGATGCAGCAGAATCTCGTTTGCATCATAAGTCCGGTAAATCATTAACGCATGTTGCCTAAGCGCAATATAGCTAAATAAAAATAACGAATGGGGAGAGAGCACCATGACGCAATTACAACAACCAATTAAATTTGCTTATTGGGTACCAAATGTAAGCGGTGGCCTTGTCGTAAGTAACATCGAACAGCGTACAGACTGGAGTTATGACTACAATGTTCGACTTGCACAGGCAGCCGAAAACAATGGTTTTGAATATGCGCTCACCCAAATTCGTTTTACGGCAGGGTACGGGGCAGAAAACCAGCATGAATCTGTGAGTTTCAGTCATGCATTACTTGCAAAAACTGAGAAACTTAAAGTGATTGCGGCTATTCTGCCCGGCCCTTGGAAACCGGCACTTGCAGCTAAACAACTCGCAACGATTGATTATCTAACTCAAGGTCGTATTGCCATTAATGTGGTAAGTGGCTGGTTCAGAGGTGAGTTTGATGCTATTGGCGAAGAATGGCCTGAGCATGATGAGCGTTATGTTCGCTCTGAAGAGTTTATTCGCACGCTAAAAGGAATCTGGACCACAGATAACTATAGTTTCGATGGTAAGTATTACCAATTCCAGAACTACACACTTAAGCCAAAACCTCTGCAAAAACCACATATTGAAGTCTTTCAAGGTGGTAGTTCACGTGCCGCACGTGACATGGCCTCTCGTGTGTCTGACTGGTATTTTACCAACGGTAATACTGTCGAAGAAATTCAAAAACAGGTCGAAGACATTCGTAATAAAGCGAAAGCCAATAACCATCAAGTTAAAATTGGAGTGAACGCTTTCATTATTGCTCGAGATACCGAAGAAGAAGCAAAAGCAGTACTTCAAGAAATTATTGATAAAGCCAACACTGAAGCAGTAAATGCGTTTGGCGATGCAACTCGTGAAGCGGGTGCCGCTTCACCAGAACAAGAAGGCAACTGGGCAAAATCAACTTTTGAAGATTTAGTTCAATATAACGATGGCTTTAAAACCAATTTAATTGGTACACCTCAGCAAATTGCAGAGCGGATTGTGGCGCTTAAAAATGTAGGTGTCGACTTGATTCTTTCAGGTTTCTTACACTTTATTGAAGAGGTGGAATACTTTGGTGAAAAAGTTCTGCCGCTCGTTCGTCAGTTAGAACTACAACAGGAAAAGGAGGTAGAAATTCAAGCTAAATCAGCCTAAAACCTCCAGTTAAAACAGCGCAAGACAATAAAAACAATAAATAAAAATAAAGACATATTGGCTCCAAGACTCGGCTTGGAGCTTTTATTTTTTAAGCTTTCTCTACTTCTCGAATAACAGTTTCAACTGAGTAACGACACCATTTTGAGAGGACTTCAATAAAAGCATTGAGTTCTGCTGGTTCGAAATGACTAACGATCATATAACAAGCATTACCCATAACCTTAAAGCACTCATCGATTTGTTCATATTGCTTTACTAAATTTTCAATTTCTTCAAAGGAGCGTTGTTCATTTAAATGCAAATGAATAAATTGTTTATGCCTGTATTGCACAGCAATGGTGTAATTTTTAATAACGCCTGCATCCATTAACTGAGCAATTCGCGCTCCTACTGCCTGTCCTGTCCGATGAACACGCTGCCCAATTTCTTTATTTGTTAAGCGAGAATCTTGCTTAAGCAATGCAATAATTTTTAGATCAATAGGGTCTAATTCAATATTCATTTTTCATAACGAAAGAAAACTGGCGATAATGCTTTCATAGGACTATAGCCGATTTTGCGGGCAGAGAATAACCTTGTTTTATCTTATACCAACAAGAGTATTCTCATGAAACAAGCACTATTAGTTATCGATGTACAAAATGATTATTTTAAAAATGGCAAAATGGAATTGGTTGGACCAGATCAAGCGCTCGATAAAATAAAACAGCTCGAGCAATATTTTAATGAAAAAGATTTACCAATTATTTATGTGCAACATATTAACCCGCCACAAGCCAGCTTCTTTCAAGAAAATACTGAAGGTGTTTTACTTCATTCAGAACTTAGTGCTGGCGGTGATTCATTAATCGTGACAAAGCATTATCCAAACAGTTTTTTAGAAACCAATTTAGAAGAACTTTTAAAAGCACATCAAATTGAACAACTCGTGATCACAGGCATGATGACACATATTTGTATTGATTCTGGCACACGTGCAGCCAAAGAGTTAGGTTATCAACCCATCTTAATTGGAGATGCCACTGCGACCCGTGATTTAAGCCATAACGGAAAAACTGTTAAAGCCGAAGATGTACAAACTGCTTTTTTAGCTGCTCTTGGTATGTTTGCAAGCGTACAAAATACTGCTGACTTTCTAGCAAAATCTTAAACAGGCTTAATAAAAAAGCCCCTATCGGGGCTTTTTTATTAAAACGTTATTTTTGTCTATCAGGATAAACTGTCGCAATCAGTTGATCCACCACAGCAGGTTCAGCTAGGGTTGAGGTATCGCCCAAACTATCCAGTTCATTCGCTGCAATTTTTCTTAAAATACGGCGCATGATTTTACCCGAACGGGTTTTAGGTAATGCCGGCGCCCAGTGCAGTGCATCTGGTGAAGCCACTGGTCCAAGTACCTTACGTACCCAGCTAATTAACTCTTTTCGCAGTTCTTCCGACTCGGGAACTCCCGCCTGCAAGGTCACAAAAGTACAAATACCCTGCCCTTTAATATCATGCGGCATACCTACAACAGCAGCTTCTGCCACCGATTCATGCGATACAAGAGCACTTTCAATTTCAGCCGTACCTAGACGGTGGCCTGAAACGTTTAAGACATCGTCAACACGTCCCGTGATCCAGTAATAGCCATCTTCATCACGGCGGGCGCCATCACCTGTAAAATAAGTATTTTTAAAGGTCGAGAAGTAAGCTTCAATAAAGCGATCTGGGTCACCCCAAATGGTACGCATCTGGCCCGGCCATGAATCTTTAATCACAAGATTACCTTCGGCAGCACCTTCTAGTTCATTGCCTTCACCATCGACAATAGCTGGTTGAATACCAAATAAAGGGCGTGTTGCCGAACCTGGTTTTAAAGCTGTTGCCCCCGGTAATGGCGCAATCAAAATACCACCTGTTTCGGTTTGCCACCATGTATCAACAATTGGACAGCGGCCTTCACCGACTACATTGTAGTACCAGTTCCAAGCCTCAGGGTTAATAGGTTCACCCACTGAACCCAACAAACGCAAACTACTACGGTTACTTTCACGTACATACGAATCACCTTCTCGCATCATGGCACGAATCGCGGTTGGCGCTGTATATAAAATAGAGACTTTATGTTTATCGACAACATGACCAAGACGTGCCCATGTTGGATACTGAGGCACACCTTCGAACATTAAGGTCGTCGTACCATTTGCCAGTGGCCCATAGATTAGATAACTATGGCCTGTAATCCAGCCGACATCAGCGGTACACCAGTACACATCATCTTGTTTTAAATCAAAAACTTCTTTAAAGGTACTCGCCACATACACCAGATAACCACCTGTAGTATGCAACACTCCTTTAGGTTTACCCGTCGAGCCAGAGGTATAAAGAATAAATAAAGGGTCTTCGGCCTTCATTGGTTCTGGAGGACAGTTTGCATCCACCTCCATAATAATAAGGTGATACCACAAATCACGACCCGGCTTCATCTCGATTGGGTTTGCATTACGGTAAACCACAATCACGTTTTCAACGCACTCTGTGCCCGGCAATGCTAGAGCCAAATCAACATTTTCTTTAAGTGGTAACAACTTACCGGCACGTAGGCTTGAGTCAGCCGTAATCACAAGTTTAGCTTGGCTATCTTCAATACGACTCGCCAACGAGTCTGGTGAGAAACCACCAAATACCACGCAGTGCACCGCACCAATACGGGCACAGGCTAACATGGCAATTGCGGCCTCAGTCACCATTGGCATATACAGCACAACGCGGTCACCTTTACCAATGCCATATTTCTTTAAAACGTTGGCGAAACGGCAGACTTCGTCGTGTAACTCTTTATAAGAAACGATTTTATGACGAGAAGGATGGTCACCTTCCCAAATAATTGCAGGTTTGTGGGGGTGTTCTTTAAGATGCCTGTCCAAGCAGTTTGCTGATACGTTCAACTCACCATCAGCAAACCATTCAATCTTGAAATTGTCTTTGTCAAAACTGGTATTTTTAACTTGGGTAAATGGCTTTATCCAATCGACAATTTTAGCTTGCTCTGCCCAGAATTCATCTGGGTTCTCGATAGAGTGTTGATAACGTTTAAAGTAGTCTGCTTCAACAGTACGAGCAGTTTTTTTGAATTCCTCTGGTACTGGATAGATCTCATTCATACGCAACTTCCTTGATCTTGTGCATCCCATCTCGAGACTGTGGCTATTATTTTACTGGATCTTATTTGTTTGCCTTTTCAGTATGATGACTCTTTCAAAGCCTAGACAATGCGACTTTGGTCATATATTAATCACTTACTCAAGCATACGAAATTGTGAACATTTTTATAAAATTAAGTTGATTTAAAACATTTGTCTATAGCTTTTACTTTTATAATTTTTTTAAGTTTTGATGGTTTTGACCATCAACAAAGTTTATTTTAGCTTTTAGAAGCAGTGCAGGAATAAAATAAGATGTTTGCCGAAACTCCCTCTTCACGTCCACCTCAACTCCCGTTTAAAGACAGCCCTTTTTCAATTCATGGCCGCTTTAACCGAATGAGTTATTTGGGTGGATATGGCCTGATTTATTTAGTCACAATCGTGGGCTATTTTATACTGGCTTCGTTTCTTGGAAGTTTTCAGCTTTCAAGTGATCTATTTAATTTTGAGTTTTACAGCTCTCTCTCCGGTATAAGTGCTTTAATGGTCTGGGCTTTCTGGCTATTTCTGATCTATCTCAACATTATTTTGGTCGTTCGACGCCTACATGATTTAAATAAAAGTGGCTGGATGGGACTACTGTTATTTATTCCAGTCGTTCAGTTCTTTTTTATGCTTTATTTACTGCTTGCTTCTGGTACAGCGGGCACTAATCAATATGGTCCTGTTCGGCCTTCAACGTTTATAGAAAAACTGATGGCTTGGCTTATTTTAATCGCTATTTTAATTAGCCTTATTTCTACAGCAGGCTTTTTTTACTACTTCTCTGGTACCGATACTATTCAAACCCCGACACAAATCTTACAAAAGGGAACGGAATACTTTTAATTAAAAAACACTTTATTATTTAGATGAACTCATTATAGTAGGCGCACATTTTATCTCCTACTATGATGGAAGCTGAAAAGGCTTTCTGAATTTATTCAATTAGAGACTTGTCGTGGCTGATGAACAAAAATCCTTAACGGATGTTGCAAAAAATACAGGCGAACTTTTGCAAGAAGCAGGTACTAAAACCACTCAAACAGTTTTAGCGCATACCGAGAAATACCATGATGCCTATACCACTATCGACAAAATCGTAGATAGTTTTTGGGAACGTGTACCTTATATCTGCATTGCAATTGTTGTTTTTCTTATTTTTTGGCTACTGACCAAATTATTTAAGTTCTTTGTTCGTAAGACTTTAGAAAATCGCTCTTATACTCGTCAAAATCTTGTTTTAGTTTTAAACCGTGTCGGTAGTACAGCGATCTTATTCTTTGGTTTCTTAATAGCCCTTGTCATTATGATTCCAGGGTTCACACCAGGCCAGCTTATGAGTGCGTTAGGTATCGGTTCGGTCGCCATTGGTTTTGCATTTAAAGATATTTTCCAAAACCTACTTTCAGGTATTTTGATTTTATTGAGCGAGCCATTCCGTATTGGCGATTCAATTGTGGTGAATTCACTTGAAGGAACTGTAGAAGACATCCAGATCCGTGCAACCTTCCTACGCTCACCGGATGGTCGCCGTATTGTTATTCCAAATGCAACGGTTTATACAAGTGCCTTAACTGTTAATACTGCTTATCAACAACGACGCTGTGAGTTCGTAGTCGGAATTGGCTATGATGATGATGAGCAAAAAGCAAAACAGATTATTTTAGATATTCTCAATAATGACCGAAATGTACTGAGTCAGCCTGCGTTTTCGGTTAACGTCACAGCTTTAGCAGATTTCTCGGTTAACCTGACTGTACGCTGGTGGGTTGATACCACTGAAACTGATATCTCTTCATCTATTAGTAATATTCAAGCTCAAGTAAAACAAGCTTTCAATGAAAATGATATTGATATTCCTTACCCAATTCAGGAATTAAAAATGGTATCTAATCCACCAACTTTAAACCCTGAAACATCAGCTAAACAAACGACCTAAAATATAAGAAATAGACGTTTCGGTTCTTAAAATACGGTTGCCTAAGCTCATAGCTTGGCAGCCGTTTTTTATGAGCAAATCTACTTCGTAAGGAATAAATCCCCCTTCCGGTCCGACCACTACACTACAAGCATGGCTAATATTAATTGGCATACGTTGCTCAGCATAAGGATGAGCCACATAGGCAGGTGTTTCCTGCGTAATTAAACTTGGCAAGACGTCTTCAACAAAAGGTTTAAAGCGTTTATAGAGTTGAATTTCAGGAACAATTGTATCGCCTGCTTGCTCAAGTCCCAGCGTAACGTAGTTGTCTACTTGCTGTAAAAAAGGTGTTTGCCAATAGCTTTTATCAACACGATAACTATGAATCAGGCTTATCTTTTCAACCCCTAAAGTCACACTGTCCATAATTAGACGGCGTAAAACTTTAGGTCTTGGTAAAGCTACAATTAAATGAACCGGAAGTTTTGCTGGTAGTGGTTCTTCACGAATAGGCCGTATACGGACTTCATGCTCATTCATCGAAACAATTTCAGTGATATAACGGGCGCCGTTGCGAATACCAACTTTTAGATTCTGGCCGACTGTAATATCAAGATGTTCACGCAAATGCTGTAATTGACGTTTTGAATGGATAGACCATGTATCCGATTGAACATCTTCAGACTCTAGTAAAACAATATTCATGATTTTTCGGCCAGATAGCGATTAATCACCCCGATATGTTTTTGTAAGGAACCTTGATTACGTTGCAACACTTTATGCGCCTGTACCACTAACTGTTCAGTCGCCTCAGGTTCTGCCAGACATGCTAACCAGATATCAACGACCTGCTGCGCATCTTGAGCAATAAGCACAGCATTTTCATCAATGAACTCATCGACAATCGTTTGAAAGTTAAAATAACGCGGTCCAACCACAGTAGGTACATTTAAAACCATAGGTTCTAAAATATTATGCCCACCACCCGGCTCATTTAAAGAACCGCCTACAAAACACACCTGACTTAAGGCATACCATAACCAGAGCTCACCCATACTGTCAGCGAGATAAACTTGCGTGCTGGCATGAATACTTTGGCCCATACTTCTACGATGCGTAATTAAATTTAAATTTTGGCAAATTTCAAATACTTCATCGAAACGCTCAGGATGACGAGGCACCACAATACACACCAACTTACGATCTGAATTTAAATAAGGTGCGAGTGCTTCCAAAATTTGTTGTTCTTCGGGTGCATGTGTACTGGCAATTGTCACAACCTGCCGATTTTCCAGATACCACTGCTGATGCAATTGGGCAGCTTGTTTAATAAAAGCCTCTGGTGCATGGATATCAAACTTAATATTACCAACGACCTGACTTTTGTGTTCGTCTAAACCAAGCTCAACATAACGCTGACGAGTTGCACTATCTTGCGCTAACACCCAGTCCAGCTGTTTTAACATACCTGCGGTTAAACCCGAGACTTTGCCATACCCCTTTGCAGATTTTTCTGACAACCGAGCATTAAGCAGCAAACAAGGTACATGCTGTAACTTGGCTTGATCGATTAAATTTGGCCAGAGTTCAGTTTCAACCAGTGCTAAAAGCTTTGGCTGATATAACTCAAAAAATTTTTTTAAAAGAGGCTTCTGGTCTACAGGCAAATAAACGGCTTGAAATAAATCTAAATAAGGTTCTTTTAGAAAAAGTGACTTGGCACGAGCCTGACCTGTTTTCGTGGTATTGGTCACTAAGACTGGCTGCCCAAGTTTTAGATAATACTCAATTAAAGGCTGTGCAGCATTGGTTTCCCCGACTGAAACAGCATGAAACCAGATCGCTTTTACATTCTTCGGTGCTTCAAACGGCCCAAATCTTTCCAGACATTCCTGCTGATATAATTCTAGACTTTCTGCACGTCTTTTTATCCGCCAACGATAAAACGGTTTTAATAAATGAAGTGCGGTGTTGTACCAAAATGGGGTCGCCAAGCGGTTTGCCTCAAATAGTCAAAATTCAAAAACTGCGGAAAATATAACATAGATAAAAAAAATGGCAGAGTTTCGATACCTAAACTCTACCATATACAAGAAAAGTCATTTACTGAACTCACAAAAGAGCAAGTTCAGCACATAGTAAATTTAAATAATATTATGAACTTATGAAGCTTCTAAAGCCGGATAGTCTGTATATCCTTCAGCGCCTTTAGCATATAAAGTTGTTGGTTGAAGTTCATTTAAAGGTAAGCCTTGTTCTAAACGCTGTAATAGATCTGGGTTAGCGATATATGCTTTACCAAAAGATACAGCATCTGCTTGACCTTCACGCAAGATACGTTTTGCTGACTCTGGTGTCAGATTTTCATTGGCAATCCATACACCATTAAATTTTTTACGTAATTGTGGGCTAATACTATCAGCTGCTTCATATTCACGAGAGAAAATGAAAGCCACATTACGTTGGCTGAGTTGTTCAACCACATAACCAAATGTCGCTAGCGGGTTTTCATCACCCATATCATGCGAGTCGCCACGCGGTGCAATATGCACACCTACTCGGCCAGCGCCCCACACTTCAATAAAGGCATCAACTACTTCTAATAACAAGCGAGCGCGGTTTTCAACCGGACCACCATACTCATCATCACGCTGGTTAGTATTACTTTGAAGGAACTGGTCAATTAAATAACCATTTGCTGCATGTAGCTCAACGCCATCAAAACCTGCTGCTTTAGCCAATTCAGCTGAATGCTTATATTGAGCAACAATTTCCTGAATTTCTTCAATTGAAAGCGCACGTGGCGTTACATATGGACGTTTAGGGCGTAATAAACTTACTTCACCCGCAGGTTGAATCGCACTCGGTGCAACAGGAATATCGCCATCTAAAAGCTCTGGATGTGAAATACGACCCACATGCCACAGTTGAACTACAATTTTTGAACCTTGAGCATGAACTGCTTCAATAATCTTATTCCATGCTTGTGCTTGCTCTTGTGACCATAGTCCCGGAGTATCTGCATAACCTACGGTTTTTGAACCAATCACTGTTGCTTCAGTGAGAATGAGACCAGCATTTGCACGTTGCTGATAATATTGCACCATTAAATCGTTGGGAACACGGCTTTCGCCACTACGCGCACGTGTTAATGGGGCCATTACCAGTCGATTTTTAATTTCAAAATCACCAACTGTTAAGGGAGTATTGAGTTCAGCCATGATCGCCTCGACTTACACTTTATTTGTTTTAAAGTGTTTGTTTTAAATGTTCGATATATTGCTGAATCAAAGCTTCGTTACGTGAAAAATAAGACCATTGTCCATATTTTTGGACCTGAATGAGACCCGCCTGCTGTAATACAGACAAATGATTGGACATCGTAGACTGAGCTACTTTACCCAAACGTTCAATATGACCTGCGCAAACCCCTTTTTCAAAACTACCACCACACTCTTCTACCGGTAAATAATGCTCCGGCTCTTTTAACCATTGCAGAATCTGCCGACGCAGAGGATTGGCTAGGGCTTTGCTAATTGCATCAATATCCATAGGCTCAACACGTCTTGTAAACGAACAAAGCTTTGTTCAGCATTTCGGAAACATAATATCGTATTTTGACGATATTCATATCTATTTTTTTCGATATTCATATCGTATTTTTCCGATTAACTTCCAAACACTGAACTGCTTTGCCGTTTTAATCGCTAAAAATTTAAGAGTTATAGAGAATTAAAAGTTCAAAAGACTCTTATAACCCCTGTTTTAAACTCGCTTCAATAAAACGATCAAGGTCACCATCAAGAACCGCACCAGTATTTGAATTTTCAACACCCGTACGTAAATCCTTGATTCGAGAGTCATCAAGTACATAAGAACGAATTTGGCTACCCCAACCAATATCAGACTTCGAGTCTTCAAGTGCTTGAGCAGCTTCATTACGTTTTTGCATTTCTAATTCATACAATTTTGCACGTAACTGTTTCCATGCATGATCACGGTTCGCATGCTGTGAACGTTGGTTCTGACATGCCACTACAATACCAGTCGGAATATGCGTCAAACGTACTGCCGAATCGGTTTTGTTAATGTGCTGACCACCTGCACCAGATGCACGGTAAGTATCAGTACGAACATCTGAAGGATTAATATCAATTTCGATATTGTCATCAACTTCTGGAGAAATAAATACCGCAGAGAAAGAAGTATGACGACGGTTACCACTGTCAAATGGTGATTTACGTACTAAACGGTGTACACCAGATTCTGTACGTAACCAACCATACGCATATTCACCTTCAACACGAATCGTAGCAGATTTGATACCTGCGACGTCACCGTCAGAGACTTCCATAAGTTCTGCTTTAAAACCATGACGTTCAATCCAGCGCATATACATACGTAATAGCATTGAAGCCCAATCTTGTGCTTCTGTACCACCTGAACCCGCCTGAATCTCGACATAGCAAGGATTCGGGTCCATTGGATTGCTAAACATACGGCGGAATTCAAGTTTTGCTAATTCTTCTTCAGCAGTACTCAGTTCAGACTGAACATCTTCAAGCAAGCTTTCATCATCAGCTTCTACAGCCAAATCCAACATTGCTTTTGCATCTTCAAGCTGTGTAGATAAGCCATCTAATACATTAATGACATTTTCTAGTTCGCCCTTTTCTTTCGCCATTGCCTGAGCACGGTTTTGATCATTCCAGATCGCAGGGTCTTCTAACTCACGTAAAACTTCTTCTAAACGTTCTTTTTTTAGATCGTAGTCAAAGATACCCCCGTAGTGTTTGGCTACGATCAGTTAAGTCTTTCAATTGGTTTAGATAAGGATTAATTTCCACGCGAGTGTTCCCATAAAAGCAGATAAACAGTCGAATATTTTATCATAGCTACGGTTATCTTCGAACCTGCTTTAATCGCTAACTCTTATTTCAATGAATAAGTTTGCTAATTTTCTTTCAGTAGATTTTAAGCTTAACTCGTAACATCCCCATACAAAATTGGGTACTTTTCCAGCATTTTTAAGTTTCTACACAAAATCTCCTCATTTTTAATAAAATAAAACATTGTTTTTTTATTATTTAAAATCAATATATTAAATTAAATATAGTTACATAAAAAGCACATGGTTACAGTCCAGTTACTTGGACAAGATTGACGGTAAATGATTTTGCTCTAGACTGAAAGTTGTAACAAAACATTTATAAAATCGTTTTTAGAGGGGAGAGATTCCATGAAAAAACTAGCAATTGCATCAGCTCTTTTATCTGCGCTTGCAGTAAGTGGCGCAGCAAACGCTTACCAAGCTGAAGTTGGTGGTTCTTACAATTATCTTGATCCAGATAATGGCAGCAGCGTAAGCAAATTCGGTGTTGATGGGACTTATTATTTCAACCCTGTTCAAACACGTAATGCACCGCTTGCAGAAGCAGCATTCTTAAACCGTGCAAGTAACGTTAACGCGCATGTTAACTATGGTGATAACAGCGGCACAAAAGACACTCAATATGGCGTAGGCGTTGAGTACTTCGTTCCGAACTCTGACTTTTACCTTAGCGGTGATGTAGGCAGAAACGAACGTGAAATCGACAACACTAATATCGACAGCAAAGTGACTACTTATGCTGCAGAAGTAGGTTATTTACCAGCTCCTGGTTTATTACTTGCTCTAGGTGTTAAAGGTTACGACGAGAAAGACGGTAAAGACGGTGCAGATCCTACCGTTCGTGCGAAGTATGTAACTCAAGTTGGTCAACATGACGTAAACCTTGAAGCTTATGGTGCGTTTGGTGACCTTGACGAATATAAAGTTCGTGGTGACTACTACATCGATAAAACTTTAAGTTTAGGTGTGGACTACTATAACAACGACTTAACTGATAAAGATGAATTTGGTATCAATGCTAAAAAATTCTTAAATCAGCAAGTTAGTGTTGAAGGTCGTGTTGGATTCGGTGATAACGACAACACTTATGGTGTTCGTGCAGCATACCGCTTCTAATCTAACCTAGATTAAATAAATCCGCTCAATTGAGCGGATTTTTTTATTGATTTAAATGCACAATGCGTAGCTGTAAGCTCACATTACCATTAAAGACATTACGGTCTATTTCATAAACCAAATGCACATGGTCACGCATCGGATCAAACTCGAAGCGACCTGCCGCATTAAAAGCAATAGCATCGAAACTATATTGGTCTATCGCTAATCTAAGCTTTAAATGTGTCTCTTTGAGCCAACGAAAATCGATAACTTTAAAATATCCTTCAAATTGAGGCAGTGGAAATTTTTGTCCCCACGGACCTAATTGCTCAATCCAGTTTAAGGTATCTAATTGCAAAGCAGAGACAGGTAGCTCACCATCGGTCCATAATGTCGCTTGAAAGATTGATTCATCCATAGCAGCTACACAATCATTAAATACGGTTTTAAAAGCTTCAAAGTTTTCTTTACGAATCGTTAAGCCTGCCGCTGCCGCATGTCCACCAAAATGACTCACCAGCTCAGGATGTTGTTCGGCAACTTGTTCAATGGTATCTCGAATATGCACCCCATCAATGGAACGTGCTGAGCCTTTAATATGAATACCATCTTCATCTGGGGCAAACACAATCGTTGGGCGATGAAACTGTTCTTTTAAACGTCCCGCGACAATCCCGATTACACCTTGGTGCCAGTTTTCTTCAAACAGAACAAGCGCCGCGGGAATATCTTGTTGTGAGAGTTGTAAACTGTCTAAAGCAGATAAAGCTTGTTGCTTCATCTCCCCTTCAATTTGACGGCGATCGATATTTAACTGATTTAATTGCTGAGCAATGGGGTATGCAGTTTCCATCGTGTCAGCTAATAAACACTCGATCCCAATACGCATACTCTCCATACGTCCAGCAGCATTAATGCGCGGTCCGAGCACAAAACCTAAATCTTGAGCACGTATTGAAGTAGCTTCCCGACCAGCGATATCAAGTAAGGCTAAGATTCCCACTCGACACTGATGTTGCTGAATGCGTTTTACACCTGCATTGACAAAAATACGGTTGTTATAATCTAGGACAGCAACATCAGCATAAGTTCCTAAAGCGACCAAATCTAAATATTGGGTAACTTTACTTGTGCTTTTACCTTGTCTATTGCGTAGGCTCGCCAAATTGGCAAGTACATAAAAAGCAACGCCAACACCTGCCAATGCTTTACTTGGAAACTCACAGCCTAATTGATTTGGATTAACAACTGCTTCTGCAAGTGGTGTTTCTTTAGTCGTTAAGTGATGATCGGTAATAATCACTTGCATGCCTAGGGCATGTGCTGCATCAACACCAGCATGGCTAGAAATTCCATTATCAACCGTAATTAATAGATCGGGTTGATAGGTGTGATGAGCAAGCTCAGCAATGGCAGGAGTAAGTCCATAGCCATATTTAAAACGGTCCGGTACCAGATAGTCGACTTGTGCTCCCATATCGCGAAGCACGAGCATCATTAAAGCAGTGCTGGTTGCACCATCAGCATCATAGTCCCCCACAATAACTATTTTTTTCTGCTCATCGATGGCTTGATCCATTAATGCTACAGCTGCGTCCAACCCCTTGAGTTCAGGAGCCAATAAATTCTTAAGCTTTAACTCTAGTTCTTGCTCGGATTGTACGCCCCGTCTTGCCAAAATTTCGGCAATAAACGGAGGCACGCCCTGAAACTGTTCAGGGCGTGTCAATAAAGGTCTTTGTTTAATTTGTATTTTTGTCATTTAAGGCATCAGTCGGTGCAACGTCCATTGACCGTCGATTTTTTCATAACTCAAGCGGTCATGTAAACGATTTGGTCGCCCTTGCCAGAACTCATAATAATCCGGCTGTAGACGATATCCGCCCCAGAACTCCGGCTTATCGAGTACTTCACGGCTTTGAACTTGTTGTTGCAAGTCTTGAAAACGCTGTTGTAACAACTCGCGACTTTCGATTTTGCCACTTTGGGGGGTACTGATATGAGCTGCAATCTGGCTATCACGTGGACGTTTATGATAGTAGTCTGTAGATTCCTGTTCAGGAATTTTTACAACATGCCCACCTACTCGTACCTGACGCTCTAGACTTGGCCAATAAAATAACAATTCAGCATATGGATTTTCTGCCAAATCTATACCTTTTTGACTGTCATAGTTGGTATAGAAATCATAACCTGCTTCTGTCGCACCGCGTAACAACACAGTTCTGACATGCGGACGACCACTAGCACTCGCAGTTGCTAATGACATTGCATACGGTTCATGCAAGTTAGCTGCTAAAGCATGATTAAACCAACCTAGAAATTGCTCGTGGGGATTGCTAGCAACTTGAGTCTCGTACAACTCACCTTGTTCATAGCTTAAGCGCAATTCACTTAAGTCTTTAATGACATCACTCATGCCATACACCTTATGCGACTTGTGCCTGTGAACGAACTGCATTTGCTAAATGTTCAGCTAAAGTTTTCACTTCTTGCTCGTTATCACCTTCAACCATGACACGAATGACTGGCTCAGTTCCAGACTTACGAATTAAAATACGTCCACGTCCTTTGAGCTGCTCTTCAGCTTTATTGAACTCAGCAACTAATGCAGGAATAGAATATGGATCAAGCATTTGTTCCAAACGTACATTTACAAGAACCTGTGGGTACAGTTTAAAGCCGTTAACCAATTCGTGCAGCGCTTTGTTCTGCTCAACCATCACGGTTAACACTTGTAATGCTGCAATAATCGCATCACCTGTTGTGCTCTTGTCTAAAGTCAGAATATGACCAGAAGGCTCACCACCTGTTACCCATCCGTTTTCTTCTAGGGCTTGTAACACATAACGGTCACCGACTTTTGCACGGACAAAGCCAACATTTGCTTTTTCAAGTGCCACTTCAAGTGCCATGTTACTCATTACCGTACCAACAACACCTGCTGGCTTGTTTTTTGCCTGAGTCGCTAAAATATATAAGATGTGGTCACCGTCAATTAAGTTACCGAACTTATCAACCATCACTACACGGTCAGCATCACCATCAAAGGCAATACCTAAGTCAGCCCCATGTTCCACAACCGCTTTTTGTAAGCTCTCTGGATGAGTTGAACCACAGTTTTCATTAATATTTAAACCATCTGGCTCATTGTATAAAGCGACAACTTTAGCGCCGAGTTCACGGAAAACCGAAGGGCCAACGCTGTAAGCAGCGCCGTGAGCACAATCCACAACAATTTTTAAATTATTTAAATCAAAATGATATGGGAATGTAGATTTACAAAATTCGATATAACGACCATTTGCATCGGTCACACGAACACTTTTACCTAAGTTTGCAGTGTCTTCGATAAATAAATCTTTTTCTAATTCTTTATTAATTTCTTCCTGCAATGAATCTGGTAATTTTTTACCTTCACTTGAGAAGAACTTAATCCCGTTATCAAAATATGGGTTATGTGATGCAGAAATAACAATCCCTGCATGTGCATGTAAGGCACGGGTAAGATGTGCAATTGCCGGTGTCGGTAATGGTCCAAGTAAGTGAACATATACACCAGCAGCATTTAATCCCGCCTGCAAAGCAGACTCTAAAATATAACCGGATAAACGAGTATCTTTTCCTAATACAACAAGTGGTTTATTTTTCGGACTCGTTCGTTTTAATACCTTCCCTGCAGCAAAACCGAGTTTTAAAGCAAACTCTGGCGTAATCGGCATTTGCCCAAATTTTCCACGAATACCATCCGTTCCAAAATAACTCATAGCTTATCTCATTTTTACGCCACTTCAGCCGTGGCTCATTTCATATATGGCTATTCCGCCATATCTCTTTTCATCGGATTTACTTTACACCAAAAACAAAAAGCCGTCAGTGTACTGACGGCTTTCTTGATTGTTTTGGTTACCAAAATCTAACCAACACGATAGTTCGGAGCTTCTTTAGTAATCGTTACATCATGAACATGTGACTCAGACATGCCTGCTGAAGTAATTTTCACAAATTTCGCATTTTGGCGAAGATCTTCAATCACAGCTGAACCTGTATAACCCATCGATGAACGTAAACCACCCATCATTTGATGAACGATGTTACCCATTGGGCCTTTATATGGAACGCGGCCTTCGATTCCTTCTGGTACTAACTTCTCAGCACCCGCTTTTGAATCTTGGAAATAACGGTCAGCAGAACCAGTTGCTCCCGCCATTGCACCTAATGAACCCATACCACGATATGCTTTGTAGTAACGACCTTGGAAAAACTCAACTTCGCCCGGCGCTTCTTCAGTACCTGCAAGTAATGAACCAACCATGATCGTACTTGCACCCGCACCGATCGCTTTTGCCATATCGCCAGAGAAGCGGATACCGCCATCTGCAATTAAAGGAATTTGATCTTTTAATGCGCTAGCAACGCTGTCAATTGCAGAAATTTGTGGCATACCGATACCAGCCACAATACGTGTAGTACAGATAGAACCAGGGCCAATACCCACTTTTACAGCATCTGCACCTGCATCTAATAATGCTAATGCAGCATCACCAGTTGCAATGTTGCCACCAATCACTTGTACTTGAGGGAAGTTTTGTTTCACCCAACGTACACGTTCAATTACACCAGCAGAGTGGCCATGTGCTGTATCAACAACAATGACGTCAACACCAGCTTCAACCAATGCTTCCACACGACTTGGTGTATCAGCACCTGTACCTACCGCAGCGCCAACACGTAAACGACCAAGATCATCTTTACAACTGTTTGGATAGCTCTCGGCTTTGCGGAAGTCGGTTACTGTAATTAAGCCTTTAAGTTCGTTGCTCTCGCCAACGACCAAGACTTTTTCAATACGGTGTTTTTGCAATAATGCTTGAATATTTTCTTTAGACTCGCCTTCACGTACAGTGACTAAACGATCTTGGCCTGTCATGATGTTGCTAACAGGTTGTTCTAAGTTGGTTTCAAAACGCGTATCACGGCCTGTCACAATACCAACAACCTTGCCGTCTTTAACAACAGGTACACCACTAATGTTATTAGCAGAGGTAATTGCAATCAGTTCACGTACTGTAGTTTCAGGGCTTACAGTGATAGGGTCTTTCACCATACCCGCTTCGAATTTTTTCACACGGCGTACTTCTGCAGCTTGAGCAGCAATATCCATGTTTTTGTGCAAAATCCCGATACCGCCATTTTGCGCCATTGCAATCGCCATACGTGACTCAGTCACTGTATCCATTGCAGCTGAAACTAATGGGATATTTAAATAAATGCCGCGAGTTAAACGTGTCTTTAGAGAGACATCTTTTGGGAGAACAGTAGAGTAGGCAGGAAGTAATAAGACATCATCGAAGGTTAGCGCTTCTTGAACGATGGTCAGCATAACAATCTCACTGGTAAATTCCGTGAGCTATTATAAACAAATTTCGATGCAATTTTCATATTATCTTTGCCTTTTTCAGCAATAGATATTCGCCTACTCTAAATATTTCCCACTTATTATTGTGTTAGCTTATATTTAACTCACCTGATCATAGTCGTGATCATTCTCTGAATCTGCCGGGCTAACTTGAATAAGAGGAATAAGCTGGTGCGCTAAACGAGCTTTATTACACTGCTCATCAGCAATCTGCACTTCTCTACAGGTAGAACTACGCACTGCATAGATGGAACAACCCACCTCTTTACCAATTTCACCCGTCAAAGCCTGACATCGGGGCTCAAGCTGATTAGTTCCACGCATACATGAATAGACAGGTGTCAAAGGTTCAACTAGATGTTCTTCCATTAACTCGGCCTCAGCCCAGTAAAATGAAACCCGAAAATGTGCACAACATGCCCCACAACGTAGGCATTCATCTGGAGTCGCAACTTGAGATAACATTTTTATTCAAATTCTCGTCATCAAAAATTTTTCTGCGACGCGAAATCCTAAAAAAATTTCAAATTGGACTCAATATGTCGAATATTATTTTTTATGTTGGACAGCTAAAAATTTGTTCTGTCATTAAATCTACACCGCATGGCAATGTTTCAATCCAGTCTAAAAACTGATTAATCATCTCTTTACCAATAAATGGACTACCGTGCTGAGGGACAATCATTTCAATATCCATCTGACGGACCATGTTGACCCATAAGCGAATGACTTTATTTGAACACATATAACGTTGATGAAAAGCTTTCATTTTCATCACGTGGCTATCAAAATCTTTTAGAGGCTGACTTGCATCATCTACAATGGATGCCCCCATATCACCAGAAAATAAAATTTTAGCAACGGGATCATAAAACTGAAAATTACCCACCGAATGTAGGAAATGCGCTGGAATAATTACAAGTTTCGATTCACCTAATTGAATCACTTGACCACGATCAGGCAGCTCAATCAAACGGTCTTCCCAATTCCCTTTCATACGCTCACTCATAAATGATGAATTTAAGTGAGGTAAAAACCTTGCCCATAATCTTGAGGCCACCACTTTAGCATCGGTATAAACCAACCAGCGGGGCATTGAGGTGATAATGTCTGGATCCTGATGCGAAGCCATCACATAATCAAGATTTTTAAGGCGCGTATATTTATTAAGTTCCATTGTCAGCGGAACATAGGTCAAATCACCACCCGGGTCGATCACGGCAGCACGCTCATGATCAATAATTAAAAATTGATTGGCTTGTATGCCTTCCCCTTTGACCAAACTGGTAAAACTAATACATTTGTGTACGCCATTATCAAATAATATCTGTGATGTTGTTTTTTCAAACCCCATAAAATTCCCCAAAAAAACTTTAAATATTAGATATTTTTATTTCCATAATAAAATAATGGGATTCAATAACTCATGCAATGAATTACTCTATTTTTCTCATAATATTTTAAAATTGATTTTGCTTTTCTTATTTTATAAATGAATCATAATGTTATTTAAAATTAAACTGCAATAAATTAAAATAATTCTCATTATCAAATTTACTTTTTGTGCTGTTTAGGCCTCCCATGACTCAACGCTTTGCTTTTTCAACTTCAAAAACTTTGTTAGCAGTTGCTATTTTTACTTCAATGACAACAAGTCATGCTGAAGAAACGGCAGAACAGCAAAATTCAACCAATGTGTTACCCACTATTTCTATTCAAGCACAAAAAGAAAATCCCACTTCTTATGTCGCAACAAAAGCAAACTCAGCTTTAAAATCAGATGCACCTCTATTTAAAACTGCTCAATCAGTTTCTGTCGTCACCCGTGAACAACTTGACCAAAAACAAGCAAGAACTCTTACGGATGCGCTTGAAGGGGTCGCAGGTGTAGAAGCTGGGAAACTTGGTCGCCGCGGTTGGGATGATTTCATTATCCGTGGGCAAACTTCTTCTGATTCGGTTTATGTCGATGGTTTAAGAATTGGCCAAAGTTCTCCTACCCCTTCTGTAGCTGCTGAAATTTCGGGAATGGATCAGGTACAAATTTTAAAAGGTCCTGCTTCTATTAATTTCGGTTTAGTTGCTCCGGGTGGTATGGTCAATTTAGTGACTAAAAGACCGGAAGCAGAAAGCTTTGCACGTGCTAGCATGACTTATGGTAGTTACAGCCTTAAAGAAGGAACATTCGATTTAAACTACAGCCCAAACAATAGCGAAAAAGGTGCTTTCCGTTTAAATGGACGTATCTCTGATCAAGATGATCCAACCGATTATGTTTATTTTAAAAATTTTTATATCTCGCCTTCTTATAATTTTGACCTCGGTGATAACACTGACCTCTCTGTAATCGCAAGCTATCAACACCGCGAATATATTCGTCAGCAAGGTTTACCTGTAATTGGTACATTAAAAGACAACCCTAATGGACCTATAGATCGTAGTTTATATATTGGCGACCCTAATTTCGGTAAATATGAGGCAGATGTTTATCGCACTGGTTATACGTTTAAACATACTTTTGATAATGGCTGGAACTTTAACCAGAATTTTGCCGTACAAAAAACCGAAATGGATGGCAAAGCAGTCTTTGCTCGTACAGGTAGTAACTTTTGGGCAAAAGATAAACAAGGTGAAATTGATTACACGACTATCAGCCGTAAAAATAACAGCCGACACCAAGTTATTGATAACTTAAGCTTCGCCATCGATAACCGTTTAAATAAACAGTTTGATCTATATGGCATGCAGCACGACATTAATATTGGAGTCGATGCTTTTCAGGAAAAAAGTGATTACACCAATGATAAATATGATATTGGCGATTTAAATATCTATAACCCTGTCTATGGTCAGAACGTGACATTGAAGCAAAATGTACGTGATATCAACCGTCTCAAATATCTGGGGCTTTATTTACGCGACCGTATTCAGCTTAATGATCAATTACTTTTAAGCTTATCAGGACGTCAAGATTGGGCACAAACCCAAACTACAAGTTTAGTAACTGGCAATGCGAGTAAACAATCAGATAATGCATTTACGGGCAGTGCTTCTGTCATGTATACCCTCAATGACATTGTGGCACCTTATGTGAGCTACGCTACTTCATTTACCCCAAATAGTGGTACTGATGTAAATAGCAACCCATTTAAGCCAGAAAAAGGAAAACAGGTTGAGGTCGGGATGAAATTACAAAGTCCGGATCAACGAATTCAAGGTGCTATCGCTTGGTATGATCTAAAACGTCAGAATGTTTTGGTTACTGATACTGCGAATAGTGGCTATAAAGTACAACGTGGTGAACAGTTAACTCGCGGTATTGAAACTGAACTTAGTGCAGAAATTTTAAAAGGTTTAAAATTAACGGCTGCATATACCTACACAATTGATGCAGAAATTAGTAAAGATGCAAATGCAAGCAATGTAGGGAAAGCGCTCGACAATATTCCTGAACACGCTTATAGCTTGTCAGCTCGTTACAAATTTGATCCATCATCAAAACTTGGTTGGTATGTAGGTGGTGGTTTCCGAGGTGAAACTTATAAAACTGTTGATGGTTTAGATGTGCATATTCCGGGCTATACAGTATTTGATACCGAAGCTGGCTATGAGGCTGAGCGTTGGGGTGCTCAACTTGCGATCCGTAA
The DNA here is from genome assembly GCF_031196675.1 of Acinetobacter sp. 148. NCBI lineage: Bacteria > Pseudomonadati > Pseudomonadota > Gammaproteobacteria > Moraxellales > Moraxellaceae > Acinetobacter > Acinetobacter sp. 148. Next base: position 30,127 of record NZ_JAVIMT010000038.1, read on the forward strand.
TCTATTTGATAAAGATTATTATGCGGGTGCTCTCAACGAAAATTTGGTAACACTCGGCAATCCACGCCAAATTAACTTTACTGTGAAATTTAATTATTAATACTCGTTAGAAAAAACGCACTCTTAATGAGTGCGTTTTTATATAAGCTTAAAATCATTTAAAAGAAGTAATGCTGTACGAGCGTAGAAACACCTACAATGAAGAAAATAGCAGCACCAATTTTATGAATGAGCGCAATAGACAAACGTTCAGCCAACTTATTGCCAATAAATACAGCAGGTGCGTTGGCAATCATCATTCCTAAAGTTGTGCCTAACATTACCCAGAAAATGCTGTCATAACGTGCAGCTAAAGCGACTGTTGCAATTTGAGTCTTATCGCCAATTTCCGCCAAGAAAAATAAAATAAAGGTTGCGCCAAAAACGCCAAACTTTTGCCATTTATTAATACTCGCTGTTTCATCATCAAGCTCATCTGGAATAAGCATCCAGAACGCCATACCAATGAAACCAACTGCAAGTACCCAGACTAAAATTTCAGGGCTTAAAACTGTTGTAATCCACTGCCCAAGCACAGCAGAAATACCATGGTTAATTAAAGTTGCTAAAAGAATCGCGATTAAAATAGGGATTGGCTTACGAAAACGAGCAGATAATAAAAGTGCCAACAATTGAGTTTTATCGCCCATTTCAGCGAGGGCAACAATCGAGGTAGAAATCAGAAATTCTTGCATGTCGGTTCTCTGGCTAGCATAAATGCCTATGACCTACCCCTCCTGCTAGCCAAATATCATAAAATGATTGCAGAGTGGTAAATCAAAGGTCTTGCCAACTCAGGAACGATGAGACGTTTAAGCTATGATGACCATGTTCTGTTGAACAATTATGTTGACCATCACCTATTCACATTTGCTGTGAATAGCGGCTACTCCCCAATGAGGTATGGGCTTATTATATTCGACTAAATCTATTTTTCAAATATTCAGGCAAAAAATTTTACCCATGTCCACACGAATAAACGGGCTATTCCTAACAGCACTGCAAAACAAGCACTTATACTGATAAAACCAATATGGCTGCTACTTGTTCCAGTTTGATATTCAAGGGGTAAAATCAGAGTAGCGACAAACACTTCAATCCCCATGACAACATAAGTCATCCACTCCCAAGGGAAGTGCAAAATACTGACCCATATTCCCATCAATAAAAATACAACCAACAACAAGGGCAACATAATTTTCAGAAAACCCAACATTTACTATTTCTCCTTTACGTAATAACGAGAAATGTCTCCTCAATCTCGATAAATCCTGCTTAATCTGTAGATTAACCTAAAATTAAGTCAAATAGACATTAAAACAAAACCCCGCCGAAGCGAGGTTTTAGTATGTTCTTTCAAAGCATTAGATTAATAAAGTACGAATATCTTTAAGAAGTTTCGTAAGTTTATTTGTAAAGCGCGCTGCATCCGCACCATTAATTACACGGTGATCATAAGACAATGACAATGGCAACATTAAGCGTGGATCAAAGTCTTTACCATTCCATACAGGCTGCATCGTTGCAGGTGAAATACCCAAAATTGCAACTTGTGGCCAGTTAACTAGTGGCGTAAATGCTGTACCGCCAATTGAGCCCAAGCTTGTGATCGTGAAGTTAGCACCTTGTAAATCTTTCGGTGTTAATTTCTTATCACGCGCTTTTTTACTCAACTCACCTAATTCAACAGCAATTTGCTTAATTGATTTTTGGTCAGGATTACGTAGTACAGGTACTGTCAAACCATCTGGAGTCGCAACCGCAATACCCATATGGATTTCATTACGGAGCAATACAGATTTCTGATCATCTGCTAAGTGACCCGCAAAATAAGGCTCTTCTTTCAACAAGTGAGCTACTGCTTTTGCAATAAATGCTAAAATTGTTAGGCTCACACCTTGTTTCTTAAAGCCGTCTTTCAACTCACCACGCCAAGCTTCTAGCTCAGTAATATCCGCAAGGTCAAACTGAGTTACTTGTGGAATGTAGTTGTTTAAAGACAACTGCGGTACAGAAACTTGCTGTAAACGCGTCATTGGTTTCACTTCACCGCCACCAAAAGCAGTAAAGTCAGGTAATGACGGCAATCCAGCCGGAGCAGCAGTAGCTTGAGCCACTGGTGCAGCTTGCGGCGCAGTTAAACGGCTCTTCACATAAGCAAAGATATCTTCTTTAACAACACGGCCATGCTCACCAGAAGTTTTAACTTGTGACAAGATCACACCAAGTTCACGAGCCAGCTTACGAACAGCAGGACCAGCATACACTTTAGCGTTTTCTGCTTCTTGCTCTTTCGTTAACTTATCAGTACCAGATGTAGGCGCCGCAGGTGCAGACTGAGTTGCAACAGGAGCGGCTGCTTTAGATGCTGCTGCCTGTGGAGCTGGGGCTGCTTCTGTTTTTGCCGCTGGTGCAGCAGCAGGTGCTTGGCCTTCAGCTTCAATTGTTGCAAGCAATACACCTTGTGAAACTTGTTGGCCTGCTTGCAAGTGAATTGCTTTTACAACACCAGCAACGGTACTTGGAACTTCCACAGTTGCTTTATCTGACTCAACAACAACAAGGCTTTGGTCTACATCAACTTTATCGCCAACTTGAACCAAGATTTCAGCAACAACAGCTTTGTCTACACCCAAGTCAGGAACATTGATATCAACTGAACCAGACTGAGCTGGAACCGCTGCCACAGTTTCTTGCTTTGCAGCAACCGGTTCTGCTACCGCAGCTGGAGCTGGTGTAGTAGTAGGAGCTTCTGCTTGCGCATTAGATGCAGCTGCTGTTTTCACTTGAATAAGAACAACACCTTCTTTAACGGTATCGCCTTCTTTCACTTGAATACTTTCTACAGTACCAGCAACACTACTTGGAACTTCTACAGTCGCTTTATCCGACTCTACAACCACAATACTTTGTTCAACATCGATCTGGTCACCCACTTTAACGAGGATTTCACCAACCAATGCTTTTTCAACACCGATGTCAGGTACAGTCACTTCAACAGTTGCAGTTGATGTAGCAGCAGGTTGAGCTGAAGCCTGAGTTTGTTGCGCCGGTGCTGGAGCAGCTGGCTTTTCAGCCGCAGGAGCTGGTGTTGGTTCCGGTGCTGCTTGTGCCGCACCTTCTGCTTCGATCTCAATCAAAGCAACACCTTCAGTCACATCATCACCTTGATTAATCAAGATACTTTTTACGACACCTGCTGAAGTGCTAGGCACTTCAACAGTTGCTTTATCCGACTCAAGCACAACGATACTGTCGTCAACTTCAACACGGTCGCCAACTTTTACTAAAATTTCAGCGACGTTTGCTTTATCTACACCAATATCAGGGGTCTTAATTTGCATGCTTAGTTCCCCTCACCTGTTTGCGTTTCATTGTATTCAGCAACTGGCTGAACTTCCGGATGTGCTTGCGGCGCCCATGCAACCGGACGATCAGTATCTAGCTCAAAGTTAGAAATTGCATCTTTCACTAAACGTGCGTCTACTTCACCTTCGTCAGCTAATTTTTTCAAGGTAGCAACAACGATGTGCGCAGCATCAACACCAAAGAAACTACGTAAGTTCGCACGTGTATCTGAACGGCCGTAACCATCTGTACCCAATGCAACAAATGGGCGACCATCTGGAAGATACGCACGGATTTGCTCACTGTAAGCACGCATATGGTCGGTAGCAGAAACTACGATACCTTCCGTACCACGTAATTGTTTAGATACCCAAGATTCTTTAACTTCTTCAGCAAGTGGGTGTAGGCGGTTGTATTCTTCACATGCCATACCATCACGTGCCAATTCATTGAAGCTTGTTACACTCCAAACGTTTGAATGGATTTGGTATTCATCACGTAAGATTTTCGCAGCTTTAATCACTTCGCGAAGGATTACACCTGAACCAAGTAACTGAACAGTTGCTTTTTCATCTTTCTCGAATAAATACATACCACGTTTAATACCTTCTTCAACGCCTTCTGGCATTGCAGGATGCTCGTAGTTTTCATTCATTACAGTTAAGTAATAGAACACACGCTCTTGATTCACATACATACGTTGTAAACCGTCATGTACGATGACAGCCAACTCATAACCAAAACATGGGTCATAAGATACGCAGTTTGGAATCGTGTTCGCCAAGATGTGAGAATGACCGTCTTGGTGCTGTAAGCCTTCACCGTTCAATGTTGTACGACCCGCAGTCGCACCTAACAAGAAACCTTGAGCTTGTGCATCACCCGCAGCCCATGCAATATCACCAATACGTTGGAAACCAAACATTGAGTAGTACATGTACATTGGAATCATTGGCAAGTTATTGGTTGAATAACTTGTCGCTAACGCAGCCCATGCACTCATCGCACCTGCTTCGTTAATCCCTTCTTGTAACATGTGACCGTCTTTTGCTTCACGGTAATGCATTAACTGCTCTTGGTCTTCCGGTGTATATTTTTGACCGTGAGCGGCATAAATACCAAGCTGACGGAACATACCCTCTAAACCAAAAGTACGTGCTTCATCTGGAACGATTGGCACTACGCGGTCTTTAATTGCTTTTTCTTTAAGTAAAGCAGCAATTAAACGAACCATCACCATAGTGGTTGATTGCTCTTTGCCACCCGAACCTTTCAACACTGCATCAAATACAGATAAATCAGGAATCGCTAAAGATTCACTCTCACGACGACGTGCAGGTAAGTAACCACCTAACGCTTCACGACGCGCTTTCATATATTTCATTTCTGGAGAGTTTTCACTTGGGCGATAGAATGGAAGCTCTTCTAATTGCTCATCTGTGAATGGAAGATTGAAACGGTCACGTACATATCTTAAAGAGTCAATTTGCATCTTTTTGATTTGGTGAGTTTTGTTTACCGCTTCAATTTCTTCAGATAAACCGTAACCTTTAATGGTTTTCGCCAAGATTACTGTTGGTTGACCTTTTGCCTTCATCGCTTCTGCATACGCAGCAAAAACTTTGTAAGGGTCATGACCACCACGGTTAAGATTATCGATATCTTCATCGCTTAAATCTTTTACAAGTTCCGCAGCTTCTGGGTACTTACCAAAGAATTTTTCGCGTGTATATGCACCGCCTTTTACTTGGTAACGCTGATAGTCACCATCAACAGCTTCTTCCATACGTGCTTTTAATGCGCCGCTTGTGTCTTTAGCTAGTAATGGATCCCAATGACGACCCCATACTACTTTAATGACACGCCAGCCTGCGCCACGGAAGATTGATTCAAGTTCTTGAATAATTTTACCGTTACCACGTACAGGACCATCTAGACGCTGTAAGTTACAGTTAACTACCCAAATTAAGTTATCAAGCTTCTCACGACCAGCAAGTGAGATCGCGCCTAAGCTTTCTGGCTCATCCATCTCACCATCGCCGAGATATGCCCAAACTTTACGATCTTCTTCTTTGATCAAGCCACGGTTCATCAAATATTTTTGAATGTGCGCTTGATAAATCGACATGATTGGACCAAGACCCATTGATACAGTTGGGAATTGCCAATAGTCTGGCATTAAATATGGATGTGGATAGCTTGGTAAACCGTTACCGCCAACTTCACGGCGGAAATTACTTAACTGTTCTTCAGTTAAACGTCCTTCAAGGAATGAACGTGCATAAATACCAGGAGCACAGTGTCCTTGGTAATAAATCATATCTCCGCCAAAGTTATCACTGTTAGCGCGGAAGAAATGGTTAAAACCTACGTCATATAATGTTGCACTTGATGCGAAGCTCGCCAAGTGACCACCTAAATCATCACCTGTTTTATTCGCGCGAAGTACCATTGCTAAGGCATTCCAACGAATCAATGCACGAATACGGCGTTCCATATCTTGGTCGCCTGGCATTGCAGGTTGCTCTTCAACAGAAATTGTATTTAAGTAAGGTGTATTGAGACGTTGAATTGGAACATGCTTAGCAATTGCTTGTTGGTAAAGTTTTTCCAACAAGAATGCCGCTCGCTCAGTTCCCATGTGTTGTAAAACTGAATCGAATGCATCTTGCCATTCTTGGGTTTCTTGTGCGTCGGAGTCACCGTAAAACGCCATAATTCACCTGTTCCTTGTTCTCTAATCTACTTTGTATTTTTACCACGTTTTACCCCTTTCAAGTTATTGCCACGGGTGAATGTGGGGGGGGCCTATTATTTTCTGAATGAATAGTCATTGACCGAGCAGTAAACAAAATAACAAAAAAACGCCAATAAAGGCGTTTTTTTATACAATCATTACGTTAAAAAAGGTTTAAGTTAATTTCAAATTCATAAATTTAATAACCTTGACCTTTGCGGCAATGTAATTAAGGCAACATTGCTAAGTAAGTTGATGGATTCTTACGCTGACCATCTTTAACTACTTCATAATGTAAATGTGGACCAGTACAACGGCCTGTACAACCAACATTAGCAATATGGTCACCAGCAGAAACCTGATCACCTACTCGAACCATTAAGCGTGAAGCATGCGCGTAACGTGTTAAATAACCATTACCATGGTTAATTTCAACATATTGGCCATAACCTGTGCCCCAGCCTGATTTAGTCACAATACCCGGACCAGTCGCATAGATTGGCGTACCACTTGGTGCAGCCATATCTAATCCACCGTGATGCTCTGCACGACCACCCATGGTACGACCACCAAAGTTAGAAGAAACACGTACTGTATCAGGAAGAGGATGAGAAACTAACCAAGAATAAGGATTTGAAGAAGAGGTTTTAAATGAGTTTTTAGCTGTCGTAGTGCCGTATTTCTTTGCCAGTGAATCATTGTTGAGTTCAACTGTTTTCTCACGTAAAGTCACTGAAACTTTTGCACTCGCCGGAAGATCTAAATCATCAGGATGAGTATATGAGCCTTGAGATAGTGTTTTTGATAACTGTTCCAATCGATCTGAATCAGTGGATTGGTTAATATTTTGATAATCTGCAAAAGCAACCGATGCTGCCGAAGCGGCAAGTGAAAACGCTAATAAAATACGACGCGTGTGCATAAAAACCTCTTGAAACTGTTCTTACTCAAGTTCCTTATGATCTCTTCCTTGATATCGGTTGAAATGAACGCTTAAGATTAGGACAAGAAACCATTTGAGAATGATCAATGTCTAAACCCGATAACGTTTTTCAACAAACCGGAAAACACATAAAAACAGGAAACCTTACGTTTCTAACAACGCAAGTCGCGCAATGGCAAAGACTTACGAAAATAATCCAACCCTTATTGCCCCAACCGGAACAATGGCAAGTCGTGTGTTATCAAAATGGCTCTTTAATTATTACTGGTGAAAATCAGGCAATGATTAGTCAACTCAGCTATTTACAGAGCCAATATGTATCTAAATTATCTCAACTTGAAGGATTAAAAGACCTACAAAGAATTCAAGTTCGCTTAAGAAATAAAACTATTCCTGTAACGACCTCATCTGAGCCTTCTAAATCCATCCCCCCGGAAACACAAGAAATGTTACGTAGTGCTGCCGACTTCGTGAGCGACCCTAAGCTTAGCCAAGCTTTACTACGTTTGGCAAGCAATAAAAAATGATGAGCTTTCTATTTCTTAATTAGAATCGTTCTTAATATGTGATAAAAATCACATTTATTAATGTTACATTATAACATAGCCAAATAAAGACAATGACTTATGTCACACTCACGTATGGAATTGGACAGTCTTTCTCGTCATCAAATGTTACAATTTCATAATTACTCGGATCACTTTGAACATTGCGTAATAGCTGATTATTTAAGGCATGTCCTGATTTATAGCCATCAAACTTGGCAATAATTTGATGACCAAGTAAATACAAATCACCAACTGCATCTAAAATTTTGTGACGAACAAACTCATCGGCAAAGCGTAAACCTTCTTCGTTCACCACACCCGTATCATCTACGCCAATTGCATTATCTAGACTTGCTCCTAAAGCTAAATTATTTGCTTTGAGATAATCCAAGTCTTTCATAAAACCAAAAGTTCGTGCCTCACTGACCTCATACACAAACGTTTCAGTAGAAAAATCGATAGTTGCAGACTGATATTCTTTGGCAAATGCAGGATGATCAAAATCAATCGTAAAGTTAAGCTGAAAGCCATTATGCGGGCTGAATATTGCTTTTTTATCATCAATTAAAGCCTCGACTGGCTTTAATATTTTTATAAATTTCTTAGGAGCATCTTGTTCACGCAAGCCACCTTGCATGAGCAAATAAATAAATGGACCAGCACTACCATCCATAATTGGAACTTCGGATGCAGACACTTCCACAATTAAGTTATCGATTCCTAAACCAGCAATCGCACTCATCACATGTTCGATTGTCCCGACTTTAATATCGCCAGTAACAAGATTTGAACACATAAATGCTTCTTGAATCAGCAATGCATTAGCAGGAATATCGACAGGTGGATCCAAATCGATACGGCGAAATACAATACCTCCATCCACGGTATGTGGAATGAAATTGATCATCACTTTTTGACCGCTATGAAGACCTATTCCACTCGCTTTTACCACACGATTGAGAGTACGCTGTTTCACCATGCTTTGTAACTTCTTTTTTAAAACCGCTATACGTTAGCATATTTAGTCATTGATCAAAAATAAAAAAAGGCAGTGTTTATACACTGCCTTTCAATAGATTGTACGCTAAATTACTTACGTTGCTGATTTTTCAAGTAATCTTGAATACTCATTGGCGAAGAACGCGGTGTTGAACTTGGCGCATTATTCACGTCATTTTCAGCATTTTGGCGTTTATTAATTGCAGGAACGTCATCTTCATCTACAGATTGTGCAGATTGAGTTGATGTATGGCTAACTGTATTACGCTTTCTTGGCTCTGCATCAGCTGCATTACGTGTTAAACCAGTTGCAATCACAGTTACGCGTAATTCATCACGTGCATCCGGGTCAAATACTGTACCGTAGAAGATTTCACCTTCATCGAGGTCAACAATCTGGTTAACAACGTCAGTAATGATTTCTGTTTCACGTAATGTGATGTCATCGCCACCAGTAATGTTAATTAACACGCCTTTCGCATTAATAATATTCACATTATCAAGCAATGGGCTACGGATAGCTTGTTCAGCTGCTTGACGCGCACGGTCTTCACCACGGCCCAAACCAGCACCCATCATTGCGTAACCACGAGTACTCATTGCAGTTTTCAAGTCTGCGAAGTCAAGGTTAATATGACCACGGTTAACTACAAGATCAAAGATACTGCGTACAGCGTTTAACAATACGTCATCTGCCTTTTTATAGGCATCTTTCATTGAAATATCACCATAAACGCTTAATAAACGTTGGTTAGGAATAATAATCAATGAATCAACATGAGCTTCCAGCGCTTCAATACCACGCTCAGCAGACTTTTGACGACGACGGCCTTCAAAGTTAAATGGAGTTGTTACAACACCAACAGTCAAAATCCCCATTTCTTTAGCAACTTCGGCAACAACCGGAGCTGCACCAGTACCTGTACCACCACCCATACCAGCGGTTACAAACACCATGTCAGTCCCTTCAAGGTGCTGACGAATAATTTCACGGCTTTCTTCTGCTGCTACCTGGCCTACTTCAGGGTTAGCACCTGCACCTAGACCGCGTGTACTTTGCTCACCTAACTGAATTTTGAAAGGGGCATTCATACAGTCAAGTGCTTGTTTATCTGTATTAGCACAAACGAATTTAACACCCTGAATATCAGACTGTACCATGTGCTGAACGGCATTACCGCCACCGCCACCTACACCAAATACAGTGAAACGGGCTTGACCGTTGCCATCGTTTAGTTCATCTTCTATAAATTCAAATGAGGCCATGACCTTTAGGGTTCCTAATACATTATGGCAGTCACTTCAGCCCGTATACTGCCTTGATTTTCAAAAATAACTAATTTTAAGAATGCTGTGCAATACCAACCTTGTCAAGTACAGTGGTTTTCTCTTACAACTTCCTAACAATTCTACCAATAAATACATACATCCTAAAAAATGGCTTTAAGTTTGCTATTAAAAGCATTCCAGCCATTCACCATTCGTTCCCATACCGAACGGTCATTTCCCTCTTCAGGCTCCTCAACAGCTTCTTGTAATTCACTTTGGCTAAACATAAGTAAACCAGCTGCTGTTGCATACATTGAGCGGCGTAATGCAGCTTGATGCTGATCATCAGCATACACCTGTAATGGCGGATTACCTAGATGGGCAGACACACCTAACATACGACGCGCCAAACTTACCATACCTTCAATCTGGCAAGCATCACCAGTCAATACAACACCATGATATAGACCATGGATTGCACCGCTTTGTTCGAGTTCTTCGCGAATCTGGCTGAAAATCTCTTCATAACGAGCAATAATAATTTCCGCTAACTCAATTCGGCTAATCGTTTGCGGACCATCAATACCCTGTACTTGAATCATATGGTCAGGCTTAACAGCACTTAGATCAACGCAGCCATGCAGAATCTTAATACGTTCAGCTTCTTCAGTAGTTGTTTGTAACACAGCAGCAATATCACGTGTTACATGCTCACCACCACGCTGTAAGGTGCGTGCTAAAGCCAAACGGCCATCTAAATAAACTGCCAGATTGGTAATACCTGCACCAATATCGACAAGACAGACACCATATTCTTTTTCATCTTTAAGCAAGCTTGCCTCAGCGGTTGCCAGACAAGACACCACCATTTTCTCAACTCCAATGTTCGCGCCTTTCATCGCACGATCAAGGTTTTGCATAGTGGCAATCGGCATCATCATAAGCTGATAATGACCAGTCATGCTGTGAGCGGTCATATTGATTGGGTTTTGAACCCATTCAGATGAGTCGCCTAATTCAAATCCTAATGGGACTGCACTCGCTAGATAATAGTCAGAAGTCACATGGCTTGCTTTTGCCAACTCTAATGCACGTACAACTTCATTGGTTGTAATCACATGTGCCGGGTTAGCAACAGGTGTGCGTCCAGAAGCATAGAAACTTTGTAGCTCGGTACTCGGAATAGATACCCACGCACTATGAATGCGACATTCGGCCATATTTTCCGCTTCAGCAACAGCGTTTTTAATCGCAGCAATGACTTTATCGAGACTTACAATTTTTCCTTTGTTCATGCCTCGATTGCGAGCAGTTGCCATACCGATAACCTGAATGTTATCCGGCGCATGAATTTTTCCAATCAAAACTGAAACTTTATGCGTCCCAATGTCAATCGCAACAACTGAGGGAACAGCTTCACTCATCACTCATACCATTTCTTTGTTGTCTAATACCAGGCAAATTGCCTATTTTAAAGCCACGTATTATGGCTTTGCTTTTGTACCACCTGCAATGCTTGTGTCATCACTCGTTACAACAAACTGACCATTCACGATTTTAGGTGGGGTTGCATTCTTCCATTGAATAGATAATCCATTACGATATCGCAAATCAATGGCTGAGATTTTCGGCCACACAGGTTTTAGGTCAGATTGTGCCAAATGACTTAAACGTTGCAATTTATTCATTGTTTGATCTTGGTCAACAATAATTCGTAAACCAGAGTCAAACTGCATAAACCAAGTCATTCGCTCTGTTAGATATAACTCTTTTAAACGCAAATTAACAGGATGGAATAACTGATTAATTTCATTATAGCGTCGCATCATCATTTTAGACTGACTTACCGGACCGTGTAGCAACGGAAGCTCAGGATGAAGTCTCGGCTCTGCTTCACTAAATACATCGCCACCATCGCTCAATAAGCGACCTGTTCCCCAACGGGCGATAGCATGTCGAGGCATAACACGTACGCGAATACCATTGGGCCAGGCACGAGATACGACAACTCGGTCTACCCATGAAATTTCTAATGCTTTATCACGAATCTGCTCTAAATCAGATGTAAAGTAGTTATCTTTTACAATCGGCTGCACATATCGCATCACTTGCTGAGTCTCAACTGGAGTTGTTGAACCTACAACTTCAAGTTTTGCAACAGTTGCATCAGTAATAACTTTATATAGTCCGTAAATTCCGACCGCCAAGACTAAAAAGGCAATAACCAGCAACACCCATCCGCCGGCATTGGCAAGTTTTTGCTTGCGCGTAGGCGGTTTTTCATGAATGGAGGTAATTGCCGCACGTTTACGGCGCATGGATGCCGGAAGTTGTGCCATATTTAAGCCGTACCTTCCAATGTTTGCTCAAGAATTGCAACACACAATTCATCAAAGCTATAACCTACTGCTTTAGCAGCCTTTGGTACAAGCGAATGACTGGTCATGCCTGGCACAGTATTTACTTCTAAAAGCCAGAAATTACCTTGCTCATCCTGCATTGCATCAATACGTCCCCAGCCTTCTGCACCTACGGCCTGGAAAGCGCGTAAACATAGAGCTTGTAGTTTTTTCTCTTCAGTTTCGCTAAGACCACAAGGAATGCCATACTCAACATCATTACGTTGATATTTTGCTTCGTAGTCATAGAAAGCAACATCTGCTGGTGGCTGCAAACGAATAACTGGTAAAGGCTGACCATTTAAGAATGAAATCGTAAATTCGCGTCCTGTAATCCATTTTTCTGCCATAACTACAGCATCGTGCTGAGTTGCCTTTTCAATTGCTGCCGCAAAATCTTCAGCTTTCTCAACTTTACTCATGCCTACACTTGAACCTTCATGTACAGGCTTGATAATGACAGGCAACCCCAATTCAGCAATCACTGAATCCAAGTCAGTTTCTTTAGTAATAATGCGATACGGTGCGGTTGGTAAATCACTTCCTTGCCAGATTTGCTTGGTTTTGACTTTATCCATACCAATGGCAGAACCTTGTACACCCGTTCCTGTATAAGGGATGTTCAACCACTCAAGCACACCTTGGATTTGACCGTCTTCACCACCACGACCATGCAATACAATAAATGCACGGTCATAGTTTACAAGTTCGGTCACGCTACGGTCTTGCGGATCAAATGCCTCAGCCTGAACACCTGAACGTAACAAAGCGTCCAAAACTGCCTGACCACTATCTAAAGACACAGCACGCTCAGCCGATTTCCCACCAAGTAACACGGCAACTTTGCCGAATTTTGTAGCATTTGACACGTTTAAATCCTTAACCCGATAATTCAATACTTTTTGTTTATTTCACATACAAATGGTGCTGTGCAAGTTCTACTGAAATTGCTCCTACGTTACCTGCACCTTGCGTTAATAACAAGTCATTTGGTTGTAACACATTTTGCATGATGTTTTGCAAATTACCTTCAACCGGATCAATCAAAATCGGTTCAACCTGACCACGCAAGCGAATACTACGCGCCAAAGTACGGCTATCTGCGCCAACAATTGGTTTTTCCCCAGCCGGATAAACTTCTAGTAATAATAATTGGTCGACTTGAGATAAAACTTCAATAAAGTCATCAAAACAATCACGTGTACGAGAGTAACGGTGTGGTTGGAAAAGCATAACTAAACGACGATCAGGATGGCTCTGACGAGCAGCTTTAATCGTAGCTTCCACTTCTTTAGGATGATGCCCATAGTCATCGACTAATTTTACATTCCCTTCACCAAGTTCAAATTCACCTTGTACTTGGAAGCGACGTCCAACACCACTAAAACCTTTTAATGCACGGCTAATTGCTTCATCTGAAACGCCTTCATCAGTTGCAACACCAATTGCAGCCAAAGCATTTAAAACGTTATGTAAACCCGGTTGATTAATAGTTAGACGTAACGGCTCACGTCCTTTACGTAATACCGTAAAGTGCGAACGCATACCATCTTGCTCTACATCAATCGCACGGATGTCATTATCTTCATTAAAACCATAAGTAATAACCGGACGGCCTACACGTGGCAAAATCTCGCGGATGTTCGCATCATCGCCACAAACCACAGCCAAGCCGTAGAATGGTAAGTTATGAAGGAACTGTACGAAGGTATCTTTTAATTTATCGAAACTGCCTTCATAAGTGTCCATATGGTCAGCATCAATGTTGGTTACAATCGCTGCCATTGGCTGTAAATAAAGGAAAGATGCATCCGATTCGTCAGCTTCAGCAACAATAAAGCGGCTTTCACCCAGTGCTGCATTTACGCCTGTACTGTTAAGTAAACCACCGATCACATAAGTTGGGTCGAGGTTTTCTTCCGCCAACATTGTTGTTAATAAACTGGTGGTTGTAGTTTTACCATGTGTACCTGCCACAGCAATACCATGACGGTAACGCATAAGTTCACCGAGCATTTCTGCACGACGTACAATCGGAATACGTTGTTCAATGGCAGCTTTAACTTCCGGATTTTCCGGGTCAATTGCTGTTGACACGACAAGCACATTTGCATTTTTAATATTTTCTGCTTCGTGTCCGATATAGACCTTAATGCCATTTTCTTCTAATTGTTGTGTGGTTTTTGATGCCTTAATATCTGAACCGGAAATTTTATATCCTTGGTTAGCTAACACCTCAGCAATACCACACATACCTGCACCGCCAATTCCCACAAAATGAATGTGTTTGATACGGCGCATTTCAGGCACTTTAATCAGTTTTTTTGCTTGGTTCGCAGCTGTTGTTGGAGACATAGTAAATCCGATTACATTTTTTGGATAAGATCAACCACATGCTGAGTTGCATTTGGTTGGGCATGTTGACGCGCTTTCACTGCCATTTCTGTAAGTAATTGGCGATTCATCAGCGTAGTAAACAATTGATTTAAAACTTCTGGTGTCATAGTCGATTGCTGGCAAATTTTTGCAGCACCGACATCGGCCAGAAATTTGGCATTTGCAGTTTGGTGGTCATCCACCGCAATAGGAAGCGGTACAAAAACTGCTGCAACACCAGCTGTTGCTACTTCTGTCACAGTTAAAGCACCAGCACGGCAAATAATCAGGTCTGCTTCGCTATAAGCTTTCGCCATATCTTCAATAAACGGCAAAACCTGTACGGTCAAATTTGCTGGTGCGTCTGCGTACAAAGCTTGAGTTGCTTCAACCTGTTGCTGACCACATTGATGGAAAATATTCAGTGGAACCTGAAGTTGTTTTAATGCCGGAGGTAAGCGTTCATTCAGTGCTTTTGCACCTAAAGAGCCGCCCACAATTAAAATATTTAACGGCTTACCCGCTTGCTCGCGTTCATCATAGCGCCACTTTGGACTTAAGATATCAGTGATTTCACGACGTACCGGATTGCCGGTTGTCACTACTTTTTCGCTAGCAGGAAATGTATTTGGAAACGCTTCACATACCACTTTAGCAACACGGGATAACTGTGCGTTGGTAAATCCTGCAACCGCATTTTGCTCATGGATGAGAACAGGAATACCTAATAAACGCGCTGCTAGCCCACCCGGGCCTGCCACATATCCCCCAAAGCCTGCAACAGCATCCACTTTAAGCTGTTTCATATAGCGCATTGCACTAAAAGTTGCTTTTAAAATTTTAAAAGGTGCAGCAAGTTTACGGATCACTCCGTTTCCACGCACACCTTGAATATCAATTTGATAAATTGGAATATTTTGATCTTTTAATAAACGATTTTCCATACCTGTTGGCGTGGCTAACCATGAAACTTGACAACCTTGTTGTTGAAGTTGTTTGGCTACGGCGAGGGCTGGAAAAACATGTCCACCAGTACCGGCAGCCATCATCATGACATGTTTAGGTTTGCTTTGCTGTGAATCGGTCACGGTCTAATTCTTCAACTCAAAAAACAATGGAAATTGTCATCTATTTTTGTAGCCGTTTATTTTAATCCTAAAGCTTCATTAACGAAAAGCGAATTTCACTCGTTTATAACAGAAAGATGTGCTTTTTTGAAAATATGCCTACAAAGCGCTAGCGTATTTCATATTGTGATTTTATTAATTCATATATTTTCGGGTGATTTCCAATAATAAGCTTAGGAAACCACCCAAACTAGACCCTTATGCTGGACGACCGGCTTCTAATACATCAAATAGGTCATCGGCAATTGATGTACCAAATTGCGCATCAATTTCACGAATACAGGTTGGACTTGTCACATTAATTTCAGTGACATAATTACCAATTACATCAAGACCTACAAATACCAAACCTTTTTCACGTAAGAAAGGACCAACTTTAGCAGCAATGAGTTTGTCATTTTCTGTGAGTGGACGCGCTTGACCTAAGCCACCAGCTGCCAAATTCCCGCGCACTTCACCATTTTGCGGAATACGCGCCAAACAGTAAGGAATAGGCTCGCCATTTACCATTAAAATTCGTTTATCCCCTTCTACAATTTCAGGAATATAACGCTGAGCCATAATTGGGCGGGTGCCTAATTCTGTAAGCATTTCTAAGGTAGAACCAATATTTACACCGTCTTGGTATAAACGGAAAATACCCATACCACCCATACCATCAAGCGGCTTAACAATAACATCACCGTGCTCGGTAATAAATTCGCGAATCAAGCTCTGCTGCGATGTTACAAGTGTTGGCACCTGTAATTCAGGAAATTGTGTAGCAAACAATTTTTCATTGCAGTCACGCAGTGATTGGGGCTTATTAATAATCCATGAACCTTCACGCTCAGCTTGTTCAAGCACGTAAGTTGTGTAGACAAAGTTCATGTCAAAAGGAGGATCTTTACGCATGAGTACAACATCATAAGCCGCGATTGATTCTTTTTTCTTTTCGCCTAACTCATAATAATGGTTGTAATCTTCGAAAACTTTTAACGGAGAGATGAGACCGTAAGCCTTACCT
This sequence comes from Acinetobacter sp. 148, assembly GCF_031196675.1. Lineage (NCBI taxonomy): Bacteria > Pseudomonadati > Pseudomonadota > Gammaproteobacteria > Moraxellales > Moraxellaceae > Acinetobacter > Acinetobacter sp. 148. Next base: position 46,918 of record NZ_JAVIMT010000038.1, read on the forward strand.
TGATCGATATATAAATCTTGTTGTAATGCATAACCTAACTCATGTCCACGACGGCTCGCCGCCCACAACATTGCCATGGTTGAATCCTTTTTCAGATTTACGGTTTCAATCGGATCCATGACGACAAGTACACGCATGCTCAAGCTCTTCTTAAAATTTAAATTAGCATGAGTATAGCTGAGATTTTTCACTCGTTTTTCTTAATTTTAGTAAAACCTTATCGGTTATTTCTTTATCTTGAATTAAGGTAAATTCAGTTAAACTATGATCATAAAATATTATTTTTAAAGGCTAAAGATGAAACTTTATCGCTATTTAACTGGACCTGATGACTCTGCTTTTTGTGCACGAGTGACTAAAGCACTTAATCATGGTTGGGAGCTCTATGAAGCACCTACTATGACTTTTAATGGCTCTCAAGTCATTGTAGGCCAAGCGATTTGCAAAACAATTGACGAAAATTATGATCCAGAAATGGATATTTTAGATGTTCTCAAAAATAATGCGTGATTTTAGAGGGGGCATTTTTATCAATAAAAAGCCCCTCTAAAACCTAATTAACAAGAAAAACTAATGAGTCAACCCAACAAGTCCTTTAATTTTCTAATTAACTTCTTAAAAATCAGTTAATAAAAAATAAATATGCCATTTTTTAAGTTAATAGTTCTTTTATTCTAAACAATTAAATGATTATAATTATCATTTATACTTTTATTTTTGTTAATTGATTTTATTTTTATGTTAAGAATTTCTATATCATCTCCCCAAATTAAGGGTTCATTCCCGCTCAGCTTACTCAGTTTAATGATTTTAAATATTCAAGGTGCTAACGCCGAGGAATTGATTGAATCCTCATCAAAAGCCGCAGCCACCATGCCAACCATAAAAATCGAGGCCATGAGTGAGCTCGACCCGATTAAAAGCTATATCGATTATAACAAAGCCAATGTCACTCGTAATGGTTTAGATAAAAAAGATATCCCTCAAACCGTTGATACCATTGATGTTCAGAAATATAAAATTTATGGATCGAATGACTTAAGCGTCATGCTGCAAGGTACACCAGGGGTATCAACCAGTTACGATATGCGCGGCGATGGGATCACGATTCGTGGTTTTGGTGCTGACACAGGTGATATTTACCGTGATGGCATACGCGAAAGCGGACAAGTACGCCGCAGTACAGCCAATATCGAGCGTATAGAAATTTTAAAAGGCCCCGCTTCGGTTTTATATGGCCGTAGTGCTGGCGGCGGGGTTGTAAATATGGTGAGTAAATTCGCCAATTTTGACTCTAAAAGTTCAGTTGGCGCATATGCGGGTTCATACGATAACTACGGAACAACCGCTGACATCAACCAAGTACTTAATGACAATTTAGCAGTGCGTTTGACTGGAGAATATGGTGAGGCAGGCAGCTTCCGCTCTGGTATTGAAAATAAGATTGAGATGTTTTCCCCAAGCTTTACCTATAAAAATGACGATGGAAAGCTGACTTGGACCACACAATATACCTATGACAAATTAAATCGTGTACCCGACCGTGGGCCAACACGTGACAACTTGCCTGCGGGAACTTCAATTAAAATGGGATTTGCCCAAGACGGTGATTATGTTGATGATATTTTGCAAGTCGTTCGTACCGATGTGAATTATGAATACGCGCCTGATTGGAACTTCCACTGGGCGGCAAGTTACCGACAAGCAGAACAGAACTTTGACCACTTTTATTTTGGAAATTATTGTGGTTTAGATGGAAAAAACTCAAAGAATGAGGCTTGTACAAAAAAAGGTTACATCGACCAAATTTACTACTGGCAACAAACCAGCAATAAGACCACAACCAATACATTTGATATTAAAGGAAAGTTCAAGACAGGCCAGCTTGAACACCAAATTATGGTTGGTACAGACTGGACTTATGAACAACGAGAGCCACGTCTAGCCAATAAAACTCAAAATGGATCGGCCATTTATGGTTACGTTAATCCAATCACTGGTGAACGAGAGTACAGTCGTGGCAATGGCCCATTAAAGATTAGTCAGCATAACTATAATGAAGGCACAACTTACGGCGTATTTATTCAAGATTTAATTGGTCTAAATGACCAACTTAAACTTATGATGGGACTCCGCTACGATTACTTCGACTTTTCAACTACTAACAAAATTAAGAATGAACATCGTAATGTAAAAGACAGTACTTTTAGCCCAAATGTTGGCTTGGTATGGCAACCAGTTCCTGAACATAGCTTTTATACATCTTACTCTAAAAGCTTCGCACCGTTTGGTGGACAAATGGGTGTCAACCAAGTTACTGGAAGTACCGATGTCGCGAAAATGGATAAAGAGCCTCAATATAACGAGCAATATGAAGTTGGGGTAAAAAGTGAATGGTTCGATAATCGTTTAAATACTCAATTTTCTGTCTTTGATATTCGTAAAAATAATATTCGCTATAAACCGAACCCTGACAGTGAACCAGAGGTATGGGCAACTGCTGGTCAACATCAATCTCGTGGTCTCGAATTTAGTTTTATTGGTCGTGTACTTGATAATGTCTTTGTTCGCGGTGGGTATGGCTATACCGATGCCAAAGTTAAAGAAGACAATCAAAACCCTGAGCGAGAAGGCAATTATTTAGCCAACACTTCTAAAAATACGGGTAATTTATTTGTTCGCTATTTACCAACTGAACAGTGGTATACCGAAGTGGGCGTGACCTATGTCGGGTCTTATTATCCAAATATTAATAATCAGGTAAAAATGGAAGGCTTTAACCGTGTCGATGCAGCAATTGGGTATAGTGCAGAGCCGTGGAATGTCACACTTGCGGTAAATAACCTAACCAATAAAGAATACTGGCGTTCGGACAGTATGCCAGGCACACCACGTAATGTGTTATTGCGTTTGAATTATCAGTTTTAAGTAAATATTAAAAAGGCATACCCTTATTTTAGAGGTATGCCTTTTTGTTTTTAATAATAAAAGAAACAAGTTTTTTATCTTCACTAAATAAAATATTTAATTTTTAGATTATACTTTTCTCATTAGAGATACCAATTAAATCAACAATATGAATAAACAATTTATTTTAACTTTTTTATTATTTTTTTTATCGCTATCAACAGAAGCAAAAATCATTACTCTTTCAATTGATACATATCAAGAATTATCAAAACAACAGCAAAATAGTATTAAAGACAACCTCAACAAAGGATGGATCAGTTATGCTAGAGATGATACAAAAATTCATTATTTGAGTTATCAACTAATTAAATCTATTTCAGATTCCATCGTAATAGCCCCAGTTAAAACTACATCAGTCAATCTAGGAGATTTAAACTCTATAGGGTTATGGCAATTTGACTGCAAAAATAAAAAAATGATGTTGTTGTCTACAGCAACTTATTCAATTACGAATTCTAAAATATTTTCAATAGAAGAAGTAGAATTTCCAAAAGAAGTACCAGCTATTCCTAATTCTATGGCAAATAGAATTTTAGAAATGGCATGTGTTCTGAACTACATAAAAAATAATTAGTCATAAAAGGAAGAAGAGCTCAAGCGCTCCTTCCTTTTATATTATTAAAAATCAAATCCCGTATTTCTCGCGATAAGCTTGCATGTTTGCTAGCGCTTCTTTTTCGCCTTTCGCTTCTAAATAATCCATTAAATCTTTCATGGTAATCAGTGCATGCACAGGAATTTCTAATTCTTTTTGAACTTCTTGAATTGCAGAAAGTTCACCTTGCCCACGTTCTTGACGATCTAGCGCAACCAACACACCCGCAATAGTTGCACCGGCATTTTTCAAAATCGTTACCACTTCGCGAATCGCTGTGCCTGCGGTAATCACGTCATCAATAATCCAGACTTTTTTACCCTCAACCGCAGCACCGACTAAAACACCGCCTTCACCATGATCTTTTGCTTCTTTACGGTTAAAGCCCCATGGCACGCTCTTGTTATGTGTTTGCGATAAAGCAACAGCAGTCGCAGCTACAAATGGAATACCTTTGTAAGCTGGTCCAAAAATCACATCAACATTTTCACATTGTGTTAATTTATCGGCATAGCCTTGTGCTAAAAGAGATAAAGCTTCACCATCGTTGAGTAGGCCTGCATTAAAAAAATAAGGACTCACGCGTCCAGATTTTAAAGTAAACTCACCAAATTTAAGCACACCGCGTGATAATGCGAGTTCGATAAATGCTTGCGGGTGAAATGACACAGGCGTTGTCATGAGGTGCTCCAAATTCACAATTGAGGTTAAATTTTCGCATGATACCAAAGGATCAGTATCCAAGTGATGTAAAAATTCTTCGAGTCGTTTCCATTAACGTAAATGGCTTACGTTCTTCAGTGACGAAAGGCTTACTTGAATGGTTAGAACAATCAGATGCCGATGTCGTATGCATGCAGGAAAGCCGCATTACCCATGAACAATGGACTGAGAAATTTAGACCCGAGGGATGGCATACCCATCTCTTTCCAGCAGAGCGTGCAGGCTACGCAGGTACTGCAATTTATAGCCGCTTACCCTTTGTCTCTATTAAAGATGGTTTAGGGTTTGAATTGGCCGATAGTCAAGGCCGCTTCATTTCTGCCGAATTCGATTTAGGTTTGTCACATCCCGTACATATTGCATCATTATACTTACCTTCAGGCTCAAGTGGTGAAGAAGCGCAAGCACGTAAAGATTTATTTTTAGGTGAATACGCCAAAATCTTGAAACAATGGCGTGATGAGAATAAGTCCATCATTATTTGTGGCGATTACAACATTGTTCATAAACGGATTGATATTAAAAACTGGTCGGGCAATCAGAAATCGTCTGGCTGTTTACCACATGAGCGTGCTTGGCTTGACCACATTTATGATGAACTTGGCTATGTAGACACCTTCCGTGTTGTAAGAACAGAAGCGGAATTGTATTCATGGTGGTCAAATCGCGGACAAGCGCGTGCGAAAAATGTAGGTTGGCGTATTGACTACCACGCATGTTCACCAGACTGGAAAGCGCGCACTGTAAATGCATGGGTCTATAAAGATCAATGGTTTAGTGACCATGCTCCAGTTATTATCGACTATAAAATTCAAGAATAAGTGAACACATGTTCACTTACATTGTCGTTTTTACTTACAACACATGTCGCTTTTGAGTATTTTTCTTACACATGTTTAACGGCATTATAGCCCCACGGCACAGGGAAGCAGTCAGGATGACGCAAAAGGATAGGACGCCGTAGGAAGATAAAATAAACTTAAGATAAGTTTATTTGCAAGGATGTGACAATGGACGTTGAAATGAGACCCGCATGATCAGGATGATTAAATGCGGGTTTTCTCTTTTCTATCTCTTATTTTTTGCGCTACGTTCTTTTAGTTTTTAATTTATTCTTATTAAGCTCATTATTACCTTGTCTTATGACAATAACATGACATTCTTTATTGTTTTAATCATTATTTTTCATTTGTTTTAAAAGTATCTGTATAAAGTAGTGCTCAAATGCATTTTGGGTTAGGCTGTGTGTTCTTTCTTTTTGACATGGTCCGATAAAATGTTAAAAATTTATGGTATTAAAAACTGTAACTCGATGAAAAAAGCATTTGATGCTTTACAAGCAAAAGGTTTGAGCTACGAATTTCACGATTATAAAAAACAAGGGATCGATGCCGATACTCTAAAAATCTGGTTAAAAGAAATTGGACAAGACACGGTGCTCAACAAGAAAGGTACCACGTGGAAAAAACTATCTGAAGAAGAACAAACGCGTGCTTTAAGCAGTGAAGATCATCTTATTGAGGCGCTAATTACTCAGCCAAGCTTAATCAAGCGACCAGTTCTACAGACCTCTAAAGGGTTTCTTGTGGGCTTTGATGAAACGGCCTATCAAAACTTAAGCGCATAAAAAAACGAGCCCAATGGCTCGTTTTTTATTTAGGCTTTTAGTTCGCACGAATCCAAGTTTGGTTACGGCCCAATGCTGAAACGCCAATATAACCACGTAATTTAAGCTTCTTACCGCCCTCAGCCAACTCACCTTTTAATTTGTAAGTTTTGCCAGATTTAGGGTCTAAAATTGTACCGTTTTCATAACTGTTGCCACCTACATTTTTTAGATTATGTACAATGGTCACACCTTTAAGCGGTTTGTTTTTATACGGACCTTCACATTTTGTACAAGCGTTTTCTTCACCTGGTGTCAAAATGTTTTGAATGGTTGCAGTTAAGGTTCCATCCTTCTGTTCCGTAAATTTTACTACGGCTTTGGGCTTATTGGTTTGGTCATCAATCGTTTTCCATACCGTTCCGTTTAGTGGGTCAGCCGCATTGGCAAATGCAGCCATACCAACAAGTCCTAAAGCTAAAGCAATCTTTTTCATTTTTGTAATATCCTTGGGTCTTCCAAGACTTCAGTATTCAAAACTCGCAACGATATTGCAATTTTTGAATGTGACTGTTTCGTGTAACCTTGTAACCTTGAAAAATAAAATTTATAGGGAAACAAGTAATTAACATAAGCGGATACTATATGAATATACCTAATGTTTTAAAATATTATTTCACAGAAACATTTCTTAAAACAGCAATTCGCAAACCAAGTCAGTTGAATTTACCTCCAACTGCTCTGCGCCCTATGCTTGAACAACTTTGCCGAGCATTTCCAAAACAAAAAAATGTAACCGTTCGACCAATCCGACTTGCTGGCATTAAGGGTGAAGAAATTAAAGCCCAAGATTCAGCGACCCAGCTTATTTTTCATATTCACGGCGGCGCCTTTTTTTTAGGAAGTTTAAAAACACATCATGCGTTCATGACAGATTTGGCTGCTCGTACCCAAATGCAAATTATTCATGTGGACTATCCACTTGCACCCGAGCATCCATATCCTGAGGCGACTGAGGCCTTATATGATGTCTATCAATCATTATTAGTTCAAGGTATCCAACCTAAAGATATTATTTTATCTGGTGACTCTTGTGGAGCTAATTTGGCTTTGGCACTTTGCTTACGTTTAAAAGAACAACCCGAACTTATGCCAAGTGGCCTGATTTTAATGTCACCTTTTCTAGATTTAACCCTAACCAGTGAGTCTTTAAGATTTAACCAAAAACATGATGCCCTGCTTTCTCTTGAAGCTCTACAAATAGGTATTCAGCATTATATTGGCAATCATATTGCGGCAGATGACCCGCGTGTTTCACCTATTTTCGACAACTTAGAGGGTTTACCGCCAACATTAGTTCAGGTTGGTTCAAAAGAAATTTTATTAGACGATGCCAAACGTTTTAGAGAGAAAGCTGAAGAAGCAGGTGTAAAAGTACATTTTAAACTTTACACAGGCATGTGGCATAACTTCCAAATGTTTAATGCTTGGTTCGAAGAAGCAAAACAGGCGGTGGCGGATATTGCTGAGTTTGCTCATGAACTTGATAAGACGTAATCAAAATGAAGAAGTGACAAATTTAAAATTTGTCACTTCTTCTTATTTTTCACAATCCAAATCATAAGGTTTAATTTATGAATCATGGTATGTTTAGGTTATGAATCCTTCAAACTCTCCCTCTTTAGGATGATCTGACGAAGAGACATCTCTATTTAGGAGTTCCTTTATTATTATGAAAATTCGTTTAATCACTCGTCCTATAAATAAAATAAAACAGGTGATTCTCGATTTCATCCATCACAATCACATTATTAACTGGACCCCATTACAAAAAAGCGCACTAATGCTTACCCTCGCCTGCGCAATGAATTTCAGTTGGATTTTATGGAAAGGCTATATTTTAATTACTCCTAGTGTTTGGCAATGGGCAAACCTATCTTTAGTTGAATCACAAATCTGGCTGAATTTGCTGACCTTATTTTTATTAGCTGTACTCATTATTCCTTGTTATCGCTACAAAGACCAAGCTTGGGCGCAAAAAATTGTGCCTTTAATTAGTGTACAAGCCTTTATGCTGATGTTGTGCCACGATGGATATTTAATTGGTAGTATCAGCCCTGCCACAATGGTGGGTTACGTAGGCACTATTGGCGTAGGTTTGGTTTTATTTGAACGAAAAATTGTTTATAGCGCTTTTATACCTGCAACTATTATTCTAGCGGTATGTACATATTTAAGTATGACGGGGGTTATTTCATATGCGCCCCTATTTAATTTTACAGCGATGCGTCATGCCCAAACCAATCCATTTTGGCTAGGAAGTATGCTGTTTTTTATTATGCCTATTTTAGTGGCGTGTTTTATTTTATTTGAAATATTGCTGACTCAATGGCGTCAACGAGAAACCTATATTCAACGTTTAAGCCAAATCGACCCGTTAACTAATGTCTTAAATAGACGAAGCTTAAATACCCATCTTGAAGTACTTCATGAGCAACAATTTGATTATGCAGTGATACTTCTTGATATCGATCATTTTAAAAAAATTAATGATATATACGGACATCACCAAGGTGATCAGGTTTTGATTGAAATTGCTCGGTGTCTTTCTGAAAACTTACGTAATGAAGATATTATTGGACGTTTTGGTGGAGAAGAATTTATTTTATTACTTCCTCATACCGATATTATTCAAGCAGAAAAAATTGCTGAACGTTGCCAGCAAGCTTTACAAGAATTGACTATCTTCAATAATCAAAATATCCAAATTCATGTAAGTGCCAGCTTTGGCATCAGCAGTTCCGCATTTGCAAATGACCCCTATCTTGTGATTAGACAAGCCGATCAAGCGCTCTATGCGGTAAAGGCCTCTGGGCGTAATCAAGTACGCACTTTTCACCAACTACCTCAGATCAAATCAATTTGAATCTTTAACTTTTGATAAGCTCGCCAGCTGTTGTAAAAGCTCTTGCTGACTAAATGCGCCTGTTAAACGTAAAGAACGAATTTCTTGCTGTTGCTTGTTTAAAAAGAGATACGTAGGTGGCCCAAGAATATTCCACTGCTTGAGTAGAGCTTCATGTGAGTGGTCATAATGACTCAAATCAAGTTTAATGAGATAGTAAGGCGCAAGAGCCGTCTGAACCTCAGATGTTTTTAAAATACGATGTTCAATAGGCTGACAAGCCACGCACCAATCAGCATAGACATCAACAACAATAGCCCGATCTGCAGGAGCTGCTGCTAAAATCTTTTGAAAGTCTGCTGCCGTGGTCGCCACATGCCACTCAGCCATATACTCAGAATTTTGTAAGCTACGATTTTGAATATGTTGATACTGGTTATAAACCACAAATGGCGTTACCAATAAAAGTAGGAGCGCATAAAGCCACTGTAACTGCCCTTTTTTCCAAAAAAACTGATACAGCGCATAAATAATAAAAGCCAGCCCAAGTACACAACTAAGTGCTTGCATCCCCCAATCTGGCAATAAAGGGCGAATGAAATAAAGGCTTAACCCCAACATCAGAAAAGCAAAAATCACTTTAATCTGATGCATCCAGTCGCCCGCTTTAGGTAAGAACTTTGCACCTAAAACACTCGCGATGAGTAAAGGGATTCCCATGCCAAAACCGAGACAGAATAAAAGCAAAGCACCTTGCCATTGGTTCTGGGTTTGAGAAATAAATAATAAAGTTCCAGCCAAAGGCGCAGTCATGCATGGGCCAACCAAGAGCGCAGAAACCACCCCCATAACGCCTGCGCCAACTAAAGTACCGCCTTGTTGCATGGACTGAATACGATCAAGGCGATTTAACCAAGTTTGCGGTAACCGAAGCTCAAAAAGCCCAAACAGATTTAGTGCAAAAACCACAAACAACAAACTAAACGCAATAAGGGTAGCAGGCTGTTGTAGCCAGCGTTGGAAATTTAAACCCGCTGAAGAAGCAATCAAGCCTAGACCTGCATAGACCAATGCCATACTACACACAAAAGTAAGTGCAATCGTCCAAGCTTTTAAACCTTTGTGATCTCGAATGATCAACGAGGTTAAAATAGGCAGCATCGGTAAAGAGCATGGCGTAAATGCAAGCAGCATGCCTAAACCTAAAAATAATAAAACACCATACCAAAGCGAGTGTTCAATTAGCTTTGCTGACCAAACCTGATCTTGGGCAATCTCTGGAGCAGCTCCTTCAGCTTGAGTAGCTGAACTCTGATTTTCTAAAGGCTCCGTAGAGTTTGATGCTTGGGTATTTGCCAAATCTAATAAGCGTTTTGGTGCTGCACCTGCCTGATTTTGCAGACCGACCAGACCATCTGCGTCAGTTTGAAACTCAATAGTTTGTGGAGGATAACAAATACGGTCTTTGGCACAGCCTTGCCAAGTTACTGTGTAGTGCTCTGAAGGCTTGGTTTTAATCTGGAAGTTGACTTGATGGTAATAAACTTGGCTTTGGCCATAGTTCTCATCATATTGAGAAACCGCTTTAGGCAAATTTAAAGTTAAAGGCTGATTGCCCTGTTGTACGGTAAATTTATGCTGATACAAATAATAATTCGGCTGAATCTTCCACGATAACTTTGCGGTATGCGATTGTGGCGATTCAACCGAAAATGAAAAAGCCTGTTCGGGTGACAATAACTTATCTTCTGCAAAGACAAACTGACTCAATACAAAAGTAGCGGCTACTAGAAAATAAATAATTCCCTGAGAAATAAGCTTTTTCATCAATAATAATGAGTTCAAGTTAGTCTGATCAGAATAAGAATGCCATGCCTAAGCCACCTTTGTAGCTCTTATCTTGACCTTCTAAGTCCACACCAATATTTGCATCAAGTTGAGTGCGGTTATTTACTGCGTAAACTAAACCTGTTCCTAAACCATATTGGTAGTCTTGGCTTTCAGCTTTACGATAAACAAATTCAGAATATCCTGAGAGTTTGCCCGCAATCTTATAATTGATGGTTGGAATTGCAGTCACTGCCCAGTTACTGTTTTGTACTTCATAACGCATGGTAATAGAAGTATCCAACAAATCATTATATTTATAAGCTACTGCTGAACTTAAACTATATATATCGTCATGGGCAGTAAACTCATCATTACCTGTTGCAATGACAGCTTCAGCCAATACAGCCATTGTTAAATTTTCATCATTTAAATCAATTGCTTTTTTTAAGCCGATGCTTACATCGCCAAAACCTGAGTTATCCGTTTTTTTACCAGCACGTTTAGTTTGAGTCCATGCCGGACCTTGCCAGCCTAATTGCAATTCCAAACCATCAGCTAAACCTGTACGGAATAACATATCCTCATTTACAGTAACTGTTTTTTCTTTAACGCCATCAACAGTTGTCTCTGTATAGGTTGCACTTGGTAAGCCTTGTTCCCATGCTAATTTACCAACTGGCGTAATGCCTGTTCCAAAGCCTGAACCCGGACGATCAAACGAGAACTCTGCGGCAAAAGTACTTCCTGCAGCAACAGCGGTCAGAGCAAAAGTTAAAATTTGAAATGTTCTCATTCTATTATCCAATCAACTAGTTAATTCTTTTGACATTTTTGCTCCATGACGGCGCAATAACTCTAGTGTTTCACGCTCTTCTTGAAGCGCTTCTGACCAATCTATTTCATCAAAATCACAATCAAAGAACAACTGACTGATTGAAGATAAAATGGTGAGTCCTTCTTCATCACGTGTGTTTGGATCAACTTTTTCATCTAGCAAGCGCTGAACTGCTGGTGCACATGCCGAACTTGCTGCATCCCATAGTGGACCATAAAACTCTTCTGCATCCCAAAGATGAACATTTGCCTTTGCCTGAATGAGGGCTTCAAGAATATCGAGATAAACTTGCAGGGCTTGCTGTTTTTCTTCTTGTGATAATGGAGTCCCCGCTTCATACGCTTCAGAGACGTCTTCCCACCATTTAAAAATTCCATCACAAATAATGGACACTGGCGGTCCTTGTTCCGGATCAATGAAATTCGGATCAAGACCCTCAGCAAGTAATTTTTGTACTTGCGCGAGTTCTAATTCTTCTATGGCTTTAATTAAAGCCTGCTGTTGGGTGGTTAACATGACCATCTCTCAAAAATATATTAGCGCTATTATGCCTAATCTCTACTGAAGATTTTAGAGGTCAACGCTATTGCATTGCAAACCTAAAGTTGTGAAGAGTTTTTATTGGTCTTTTTATGTCTTCATAAAAAAAGCCCCGAAGGGCTTTTTAGTGTTTTTTTAAACTTCATCATCAATGAATTCTGGTTGACCACCTCTCGGGTGTTCTTTTTTCTCAAAGGTATGTTCAAGGCTACGTTTTAGCTTTTCAATCGCGCCATGAATTGAAGCGTCAATATTTCCTGCTTTATGGTGCACTGCAACTGGTTTTAAGCCAGAAGGACGTGCTTCGATCATACAGTGGATATCTTTGTCTCCACCTTTGTCCCCATTTTCATCACTAAAATGAACCGAGAAATGTGTAATACGTTCGCTATGACGTTGGAATTCTTGAGTAAGTTCTGCACGTACATAAGTAATTAAACGTTCACTATTATGGATGTTTTTATCTGTGCGGATTTCAATATTCATAAATACCATCCTCTCTTTCTTACTGTGGATCTTTTCTATGCAAAACTTTTTTATGTTGGCATGTTTTAAGCATGCATGAACTGACTTCAATTGTACATTTTGATGGTGTAATGGTTTGTTATCTCCTGACTTAAACGTACTGCTTTTAATTTATTTTGAAGATCTTCATACCTTCAATATCAGTCCATCTATAAAAATATGCAAGCTGATTTTTTAAATTTTTATGAAAAATTGAACAAAAGGAGAGCAATTGTGCCCGAATCTTATCTATCTGGAGCAGAACTTATTGAGCAGATTCAAAAGTCTCCTTATTCACGTGATTTAATCGGTTATCACGGACAGCCTCCAGAGGTGAAATGGCCTAATAATGCTAAGGTTGCCGTGCAATTTGTGCTGAATTATGAAGAAGGTGGCGAAAAACATATTGAACACGGTGACGAAGGTTCAGAGCAGTTTTTATCCGAGATTATTGGCGCTGCAAGTTACCCAGCCAAACATATGTCGATGGACTCTATGTACGAATATGGTTCACGTGCTGGTTTTTGGCGCATTCATAGTGAGTTTCAACGGCGCAAGCTCCCCATGACCATTTTCGGAGTAGCAATGGCGCTTGTTCGCAACCCTTATATTGTAGAGGCAATTAAACAGGCCGATTACGATGTGGTTTCTCATGGCTACCGCTGGCTTCATTATCAAGAGACAGATCTTGAAGTCGAAAAACAGCATATGGAACAAGCTTTATCTGTTTTAGAAAACTTGTTTGGAAATAAAACTATAGGTTGGTACACCGGACGTGATAGCCCCAATACGCGTCAGTTGCTTGCAGAGTTCCCGCAAATACAATACGACTCTGATTATTATGGTGATGACCTGCCTTTTTGGACCACACTTACCGATACGGCGGGTGCATCACGCCCTCATCTGATTATTCCTTATACTTTGGAATGTAACGACATGAAGTTCTGCTCACCAGGTGGATTTAATAGCTCAGAACAGTTTTTTCAATATTTAAAAGATAGTTTTGATGTGCTGTATGCAGAAGGAGAAACTGCACCAAAAATGATGTCGATTGGAATGCATTGCCGTATTTTAGGGCGTCCGGGTCGTTTTAAAGCATTACAAAGATTCTTGGACTATATTGAAATGCATGATCGTGTTTGGGTATGTCGCCGTCAGGATATTGCAGAATATTGGTATAAAAATCACATAAACCAATAATTGGTTAGTAATTTTCCAAATTTTTAAGCAAATCTCACATCACTCTTGGCACTGTTATTGCTAAAACTCTATATCACGACAACGAGTTTAGGAATAACAGTGTTTTTAGCCGAGTTTAATCAAGCCCCGCCCGACCAACTCAAGACTCTGTTAAACAACTGCGTCCATATTCCTGTATGGGCCGAAAAAATTATTTCAGAACGTCCCTACTCATCAACATCAGTACTTTTAGGGTATGCAGAACAATTAAGCCACACATGGTCATGGCAAGAGATTCAGGCCGCATTAGCCACCCATCCAAAAATTGGTGAAAGACAGGCAAAAAAACAGCTCAATGCAAAAGAGCAAAATTTTTCAGCCCAAGAACAAGCTGGCATTTCCTTAGATGAACAAACACAACAAGCCCTGCTGCAAGGTAATATCGAGTATGAGCAGAAGTTTGGTTTTATTTTTCTAATTAAAGCCGCAGGCCTCAGTAGCGACGAGATTTTAAAAAAACTCCATCAACGTCTTCAAAACAACTTAGCTATTGAAAAAACAATTGTACATGAGCAACTCGCTGCAATTGCTCTATTACGTCTATCTCAGGAAGTACAAGCATGATCAGCACTCATATTTTAGATACGAATTTAGGTAAACCGGCGGCACAGGTCGAAGTGAAGTTGTTTCATGCAGCCACTCATGAACTGATAGCGACTGCAATTACCAACCAAGATGGGCGAGTGAGTGATTTTGGAATAAAAAACTTAGGTAAAGGTGCTTATCAACTTGAATTTGAAGTTGCCCCTTATTTTTCATCACAGCAAATCAAAACTTTTTTCCCCCGTGTTTGTATTCAATTTTTTATAGAAGACACCAATCAGCATTACCACATTCCATTACTTATTAGTCCGTTTGCTTATTCCACTTATCGCGGCAGCTAACTCAAATATAAATAGGAGAAAAATATGAATCATCAGCAAAAGAATGCGATTTCTCCAGAGCATGAATATTTAGGAATTTCCAAAAGTTTTGCTTACGGCTTACAGCATGTGCTCACCATGTATGGGGGAATTGTAGCCCCGCCACTGATTATTGGAACGGCAGCTGGCTTAAGCGCAGCACAAGTCGGAATGCTCATTGCAGCGGCCCTATTTGTAGGCGGGTTGGCAACTCTCATACAAACCATCGGAACCAAATATCTAGGGGCAAAATTACCTCTAGTGCAAGGTGTGTCTTTTGCTGGTGTGGCAACCATGGTTGCTATTATCACTACAGGTGGTGGGTTGCCTGCTGTCTACGGCGCGGTTATTGCAGCCTCTCTAATTGGACTATGCCTTGCACCTTACTTTTCAAAAATTATTCGTTTTTTCCCACCTGTTGTGACCGGATGCGTCATCACGATTATTGGGCTATCGCTATTACCCGTTGCGATTCGCTGGATGATGGGTGGTAACAACAAAGCACCTGATTGGGGTAGCGTCGAGAATATCTCTTTAGCTTTGCTGACCTTAGGCATTGTGATTATTCTAAATATGCTGCCACAAGCAAGTATTCGCCGTTTATCAATTTTGTTGGCTATTGTTGCGGGTACTACCCTTGCCTACTTTATGGGTTTTGGAGATTTTAGTCAGGTGAGCTCAGGCGCATGGCTGCAATTTCCGCACTTATTTGCATTTGGTTTACCAACTTTCGAGCTAAGTGCAATTTTATCGATGCTAATCGTTACTTTGGTGATTATGACGGAAACTACAGCCGATATTATTGCTGTCGGAGACATTGTAGGAACCCAAGTCGATTCAAAACGCATCGCCAATGGTGTACGTGCAGATATGTTTTCAAGTGCGATTGCTCCTATCTTTGGTTCATTCATGCAAAGTGCTTTTGCCCAAAATGTTGGACTGGTGGCAATTACAGGTATCAAAAGCCGCTTTGTCGTAGCAGCAGGCGGTGTCATTCTGATTATTTTAGGTCTATTACCTGTTATGGGCCGCCTTATTGCGGCAATTCCTATGCCAGTACTTGGTGGTGCGGGTTTGGTCTTATTTGGGTCGGTTGCAGCAAGTGGAATTCGCACTTTGGCAAAAATTGATTATAACGATCAGAAAAATTTGATTATTGTAGCAACTGCTTTATCAGCTGGGATGATTCCAATTATTAACCATGAATTTTATGCTCATTTCCCAGTTTGGGTACAAACTTTGTTCCATTCGGGTATTAGTTCGACTTGTATCTTTGCTATCTTATTGAATTTGTTATTTAATCACTTACCTTCATTTCGCAGCTCGCGTACCCCTCATTTAAGCCAAACAATAAACACACGAAATACACATTAATGAGTTAGTTTTTTAGCGCCCCACTTCGGTGGGCTTTTTTTTAACCGTTGATCAAATTTGGCTTCATTTTTGCTTAAGACCCTGTATCCTTAGCGTGCTTTATTTGGGGGGAGATCATTTAAATGCAATTAAAGCAACTTGCGGCGACTTGTGCCTTGTTATCTGCAACTGCCATGGTTCAGGCAAAACCAATCTGGCAAGATTTTAGCGTGACTGGACTTTATGGTGAAAACTATGAAGTTGTAGATGACAAAGAAACCACCATTACTTTGGAATATGCAGCAAAAGTTAAATATGCTGATGTATTTTTCTTTATGGACCGCATGCGTGGCGAAAATGACCATAAGAGTACTTATTTTGAGTTATCACCACGTTTAAGCTTA
Source organism: Acinetobacter sp. 148 (assembly GCF_031196675.1). Classification (NCBI taxonomy): domain Bacteria; kingdom Pseudomonadati; phylum Pseudomonadota; class Gammaproteobacteria; order Moraxellales; family Moraxellaceae; genus Acinetobacter; species Acinetobacter sp. 148. The sequence continues at coordinate 63,324 of NZ_JAVIMT010000038.1, forward strand.
GGCGAAGTGTCTGGCAAAAAACTGGCGTACGGCCCAATTAAAGATGTACTCATTAGTACCACTTGGGAAAGTAATAGCGAAAACGGCAATAACTTTGACAACTTCTTGTATGGTTTTGCAGTTGATTTAGATATCCCATATTTCCAATATGCGAATTTAAACTTCTATCGTGCGAATAATGAGAACACTGACGACGATTATCAAATGACGTTCGTTTATGGCATTCCATTTAAAATCGCATCTGAAGATTTCTTGGTAGATGGTTTCCTAGACTGGTCAACCGCTGAAGGCGACCATGCGAGCGAGTTGAACTGGACAACTCAATGGAAATGGAATGTAGGTAAACACATTTCTCCTGATACACGTCTATACCTCGGTATCGAGCACTCTGTGTGGAATAACAAATTTGGTATTAAAGGTGCCGACGAGAATAACGTTAGTGCATTGGTTAAATACCACTTCTAAAATTTTTATTTAGAAGATAAAACAGCAAGGAAAATCCTTGCTGTTTTTGTTTTTAATCGAGTGGATTACCCACAATATTGCTAATAATTCCCTGCATAATATGTCCGCCTTGTTCACGGCGTAGTTCCGCATACCAGGCCTGCGTGACCGTTTCATCTTTCATATGCGTTACGTCACAGCGTTTGCGCGCACGAAGCACCAATTCATTGGCACGTTCATTACGCTTGTTTTGATACCGGCGTAAAGCATCCTCTAGTCCCAAAGTGTTAATTTGCAAAGACCGCGCTAAATAAATCGCGTCTTCCATAGCTTGGCAACCGCCTTGCCCAATATCAGGTGTCGTGCTATGTGCAGCATCACCTAAAATCACCACACGACCTTTATAAAACTGTGTGAACGGTTCAATATCATGGATTTCTACCCGATTGGTTTTTTGCGGGTCTAAGCGTTCAATAAGCTGCTGCACTGGCTGACACCAATCAGCAAAATATTGTTTTAAAAGTTTTTTATATTCATCCCGATTATTCTCTAACCCTGCTGGTAAAGGTACATCTAAAAAGAAATAAAAACGTCCATCCGCAACTGGCATCAGAGACGCGCGCTTGCCCTCTCCTACATAAGTCGTCCATTGCTGAGCTGGCGCTAAATCTTCGGATATTTCAACCAGACCATTCCAGTTCACATAACCTGCATAGCGACGTTGTACCTGCTGACCTAACACATAGGCCCGAGTCATTGAATGCGTACCATCTGCCCCTATGAGTAAATCAGCCTGTGTTGAGCTACCATCAGCAAAATGAACCTCTACAAAATCAGCTTTATCTTCAAGGCCTACCATTTTTTTGCCTAAATAAATCTGATCTCGACCAAACTCATCCATTAACATATTTTGTAAATCGGCACGTGCAACCGGATAAGGGCGTTGTCCTACTTCTTCAATTAATGGTCGTAAACTGAATTGTGTCATCACATCTCCAGTTAAACCATCTACATAGGCCAAGTCATCCATTTGTCCACCAAGTTTGGCGATTTTGTCAGTTAATCCCAGATAGTTCAGACATTTCACCCCATTCGACCACAGCGAAATTGCGGCGCCGACCGGAAGAATCTTTTCAGTTTGCTCAAAAATACGAACTTGGTGACCAAATTTCTTTAATGCAATGCCTGTGGTTAGACCTCCCATTCCCGCACCAATAATCACCACATTCATAACACGCTCCTATAGATATTCACCTATAGGATGCTTATGCTAAAAACATGCCATCGTTCAAAATTTATTTAGCTTTTCCACAAAACTGGCATGCACCATGCTTATATATTTATGTATAAAACTCATCTCAACACGCTCAGTGTGAGTGCAGTTTTAAATGAAAAATCATGTTTTTAACAAGAAATACGGATACTCCATTATGGCAACATTGCACGCTCCAGCTTTTGAACTTCCTGAAATTTTGAATACTAAAACGAATTTGGCAGATGCCCGAATTGGTGCACAAGTGATTGAGTGTTCAGATGATTTCTTTGCAGAAGCAAAGCGTATGCTGCAATTTGAAGCACCTATTTTTGTTGAAGATAAATTTGATGATCATGGCAAATGGATGGACGGTTGGGAGACCCGCCGTAAGCGTCATGCAGGCTATGACTGGTGTATTGTGAAACTAGGTGTGAGTGGAAAAATCAGTGCACTTGATATCGATACCACGTTTTTTACAGGAAATTATCCTGCATCTGCATCATTAGAGGCATGTTATGCACCAAATGGTGACCTTACTGGGGTAACGTGGCAGAGTATTTTGGAAAATACAGAGCTAGGGCCGAGTCAACATCATATTTTTATGGTCAATAATGATGCAATTTTCACGCATATACGCCTCAATATTTTCCCGGATGGCGGTATTGCCCGTTTACGTGTTTATGGTGACGTTCATATTCAGGTGACCGACCACGAGCAGACTCTCGATTTATTGGCCTTAGAAAATGGCGGTCGTGTAATTGCTTATAGCGATGCGCACTTTGGACATCCACGTAATTTGATTAACCCAGGCCGTGGCATCAACATGGGCGATGGATGGGAAACCAAACGCCGCCGCGCACCAGGTTATGACTGGTGTATTCTTGCACTGGGTAAAAGCGGAAAAATTGAAAAAATTGAAATTGATACGGCGCATTTTAAAGGTAACTTTCCTGCTGAAGTTTCTATTCAGGCGGTCTACCTTGAAAATGCAACCGATGCACAGCTGATTCCACAAAGTATGTTTTGGTCTTACTTACTTGAAGCCCAACCTATGCAAATGGACCATATTCATGAATATGTGAATGAGATTTTAAAGCATGAAAAAGTCTCGCATATCCGTATTAATATGATTCCGGATGGTGGTATTAGCCGTGTCCGTTTATGGGGAAGAATTGCCAAGTCATGATCATGAAGAATGTTCAAATTCAGCCTTTAACCATTGAGAACTTTCAGCCCTTCGGAGAAGTCATTTGTTGTGACGGGCATGATTTTTTTCATATTAATGATGCACACACCGAGCGCTACCATGCGCTCGTTGAAACTGAAATTGAGGGCGAAGCAAAGGCAGGAATTAGTATTTTCCGAAATATTAAGGCGAGTGTGTTACCTCTGGAGATTTCAATGCTAGAGCGCCATCCGAAAGGCTCTCAAGCATTCATTCCATTACAGCAACAAAAATTTTTAATTATTGTGGCCCCTGCTTTAGACAAAAATACTCCTGATATTTCAAAACTATGTGCTTTTGTTTCGGATGGCAAGCAAAGTATCAATTATCGGGCAGGTACTTGGCATCATCCTTTGCTTACCTTTGAAGCGCCGAGTGATTTTGCAGTAGTGGATCGAATTGGAGGCGGTGCAAATTGTGATGTTTTTCAATTTCCAGAAGCTATAAAAATTACTGTCTAAATTAAAATAGACAGATCTGTCTATTTTTTAATTTAATAGTAGAACCCGTTGTGGTGATTTTCAACAATTTAGATTTACACAAAAAATCCCCGCCAATTGAGCAGGGATTTTTTCATTTATTTTTAAACCGTAATATCAGCTAAGTTACCCTTCTGCTCAAGCCATTGCTTACGGTCTGCTGCACGTTTTTTTGCAAGGAGCTTGTCGAGTAAACCTGCCGTTAAATGTGCATCATCTAGATCGAGTTGCACCAAACGACGGGTGTTCGGATCCATTGTTGTTTCACGTAGTTGAATTGCGTTCATCTCACCCAACCCTTTGAATCGGGTAATTTGCGGGTTCTTATTGCCTTTAACATTTTTCAAAATGGTTTCAAGCTCTTCATCATCTAGCGCGTAATGGACATCTTTACCAATGTCGATACGGAACAATGGTGGCATTGCTACATACAAATGCCCTTCTTCAACCAATGCTGGAAAATGTTTAACGAATAAAGCGCAAAGCAAAGTCGCAATGTGTAAACCATCCGAGTCGGCATCGGCCAAAATACAGATTTTGCCGTAACGTAATTCAGATAAATCATCACTACCTGGGTCTACACCAATTGCAATCGCAATGTCGTGAACTTCCTGAGAAGCAAGTACTTCATCTGAAGAAACTTCCCATGTATTTAAGATTTTTCCACGAATTGGCATGATGGCTTGAAAGTTCTTATCACGCGCCTGCTTGGCACTACCGCCCGCTGAGTCACCCTCAACAATAAAGAGTTCACTTTCTTCCCGTGTTTGGCCCACGCAGTCCGCTAGCTTACCCGGTAAAGCCGGGCCAGAAACAATCTTTTTACGCTCAACTTTTTTTGCAGCTTTTAAACGGCGCCCTGCTTTAGAAATTGCCATTTCAGCAAGTTGCATGGCAATTTCAGCATGCTGGTTTAGCCAGAGCGCAAACGCATCTTTAGCAATATTTAAAACTATATTGGCAGCTTCACGACTCGAAAGACGCTCTTTGGTTTGACCAGAGAACTGTGGTTCTTGGAACTTAAGCGATAAAATATAGTTCACGCCATCCCAAACATCTTCAGCCGAAAGTTTAAGATTACGTGGTAATAAATTACGTAACTCACAGAATTCACGTAGCGCTTCGGTCACCCCTGAACGCAAACCGTTCACATGAGTACCACCTTGTGCAGTCGGAATCAGGTTGACGTAGCTTTCTTGAACCTGTTCACCACCTTCAACATTCCAGCAAATCGCAAATTCACATGCCGCACGGTCTGCTTGCCCACTGCTTACAAATGCAGGGTTTGGCAAAATTTCGCGGTCTTGCAATTCATCCATCAAATAATCGACAAGACCATTTTCAAATTGCCATTCGATTTTTTCATCATTAATTTGATCGATATAAGTAATTTTTAAACCAGCTGCTAAAACAGCTTTAGCTTTTAAATTATGTTTGAGTGCTTTTAAAGCAAATTTTGGACTATCAAAATATTTAGCTTCAGGCCAGAAACGTACCGTTGTACCAGTCGCACGTTTTGGTGCTTTGCCTTCTAGCACTGCCAAAGGCGCAACAGGTTCACCTTGCTCAAAGGCCATCTGGTATAAATTACCCTGACGCTGAACTTCTACCTCAACACGAGTTGATAAAGCATTTACAACCGAAATCCCCACACCATGTAAACCACCTGAAAACTGATAGTTATCAGTACTAAACTTACCGCCAGCATGCAGCTTGGTTAAAATGATTTCGATACCACTTTGTCCATATTCAGGGTGAATATCGACTGGCATACCACGGCCATTATCTTCAACCGACAACGAACCATCTTTATAAACCGTGACACAGATTTTGTCGGCATGACCGGCTAAGGCTTCATCGACAGCATTATCAATAACTTCTTGCGCTAAATGGTTAGGACGAGAAGTATCGGTATACATCCCCGGACGACGACGAACAGGGTCTAAACCGGAAAGAACTTCAAGCGATTGAGCCGTATATTGTGTCACGTTGTACGTTTTCCTTATTTGATGGTGTGCGCAAAGAATTCGATCACTAAGGGTAATTTTTCTTCAAAATCTTCCATGGCATGATTGCCATGAGCATCCGTCAAAATCAATGAGGATGGTGTTGCAGCACTATAATAGCGTTGTGCTTGACGATAATCCAAAATTTCGTCGCCTTGTTGCAACAAGACGAGTATTTTGTCAGCATTTTCAGGCTGTTTCAGTTCCAGTTGTTCTAACTGTCGTAACTGAACATGATCAATTGACCATTGATCGTTCACCTTATAAGGCATACTTTCAACTTGAAATAACTCATCAAACAGCTTCCATGGTTGCATAGCAGGGTTAATCAGTACAGCCGGAATATTATATTTCGCGACAAAATATGTCGCAAAAAATCCACCAAGACTACTGCCGACTAAAGCCACCTCTTGTAAAGACTCAATCAGCTCTGAAACCTGGGCTACTACCTGTTCCGGAGATCTATTTAAATCTGGCAAATGCACATTTATGCCCAATTCGCTACAATACTGCTTAAGGCTGAGCCCTTTAATTGAAGAAGAGCTACTATTAAAGCCATGGAGGTAGATAATATTCATATATTTTCCCTCTAAATTGAGAATAAACTCACATTTTTGTTCTCAGTTTGTATATAAAAACACTATTGTCAGACAAGAAAAACCACTCAACTTACCATTCATCAGTATTTTAAAAACATGTGTTATTTAAACTACTAAGATGGAAACGTTAGCTGCCGTTCATAAAAAGTACAGCTTAAAACGTCGGTTATAACGTAAATGGGGAAAAGATATGCCGAGCTTAACACCGTTACATGAAACTTATTGTAAATGGGATCGTACGCCACCTAGTCAGGCCGACGTACTAGAAGGTTTAGCTCAACTGTTCAGTACCAGCTTAAATGGTGTACATGAATTAATACAAGTCATTAATATTGAAGTATTAAAAAATGCTTTTGGTATTAGTGCCCAAAATGCTAAAAATTTCCAAAAACGGCCCTCTGTCCAAAAGGCATATCAGTTTTCTTATGGTGCCTTACAAAAATATGGTAGTTGTTTTTTAGCACCAGGGCTGCGTCGCATTATTGAAAAATTTCCAACCCTTCATGAGAAGCCATTAACACCAACCCTTCATTTTTTAGTAGGAGTGTTAAATGGTATTTTCGGAGACTATCTACTTAAACAACATAGTCCCCTCGCCTTGCCAATGGTTCTATACGACCACTACGGTGCAATCCAACAAGGCGAACTTGCAGGCCGTATTGTAATTTTGGTTCATGGTTTGTGCATGAACCATCTTACTTGGTCAAATGCACATTATGGCGGGATTGGTGAGCGTCTGTTAGCACAGCGTGATCACAACACGATGCTGTATTTAAATTACAATACAGGCCGCCGCATTTCAGCCAATGGTCGCAGTTTCTCAAATTTATTAGAAGATTTAGTACAGCGTAATCCAAGAATTACTAGCATTGATTTAATTGGTCATAGTATGGGTGGACTGGTTTCCCGTAGCGCACTGTTTTACGGTAAACAAAATATGTACCAATGGATTCATATGGTCGAAAACCTCGTCTGTATTGGATCTCCCCACCACGGTGCAGTGCTTGAGCGTTTTGGATTTGCACTACAAGATCGGCTAGGCGCTTTTCCATTTGTTGGCCTAATTGGTCAGTTGGTTAACATCCGTAGTAATGGGATTTTAGACCTACGCCATGGTAGTGTTCGAGATGATGACTGGGAATACATGGATGCCCGTATTGGTATGATGGATGACAACCGTGCTCCGGCTCCTCTACCTTCCCATATCAATACCTTTTTAGTGGCAGGAACACTCGAGTTTGAAAAGGTGCGTAATAAAGCGCTTACCGTGATTGGCGATTACTTAGTGAGTGTAAAAAGCGCACTAGGTGAACATCCTAATCCACGTTTTCAGCTTAAAGTTCCAGATTCACATAAAGCGGTGTTTTATGGCTTAAATCACTTTGAAATTCAGTATCACTCAAGTGTTGCCGAACAGATTACTCGCTGGTTATATCCTCATGTGAATGATTATGTGCAAGACGGTATTCAAACCCATATTATTGATATGCCGAATTATACGCTCGAAGATTTAGAAGGAATTGTAGAGACGTAAAAAAAGCCCAACTTATGTTGGGTTTTTTTACGTTTAAATTATTTTAAAAATAGCCCTATATCAATTATTTATCTTTATAAAATAGGTTATCTTTGATATCTAAAACGTCATCGGAATAAAGATAATATTTTCCTTCCTTAAAGACTACTTTTCCTAACTTTTCACCACTTTGAACTTTAAAGAAATATAGTTCGTTATTTTTCTCTTTCACTTTGCATATATAAGATTTATCAACTTGAAAGCCAGCAACAGAATACTCACACTTTTTGGGTGTTAATGCTAAAACAGATTCTATCGTCGCAACATTTCCACCTGATAGTTCTTCAGAACTATAATAATGATAAGTACCATACCACTTATCTGCATTTGCAAATGTGTTAGTAGAAAGAACTAGGAATAATAAAAAACAAAAATTTTTCATTTAATTAATTTATAAACAATCAAGTCAAACTATTATAACCAAATTACAATACAATAAAATATTTAATAATTTTATAAATCAACTATTAAAATACTCTTTTGAAAATTAATTCTTATCACTATTAACAAATTTAGAGAAATATATGAAGGAAATTGTTGTTTTTGATTTGGATGGGACATTACTCTCGGGTGACTCTACAAGGACATGGTTAACAGATAAATTGAAATCTAATATTTTTAGATTTATCGGAGCACTTATTGTTACACCTATCGCTTTACCTCTTATGAAATTTAAGAAATATAAATCTAAAGGTGCGTCATTGTATTTATGGATTGCAACGTATAGCTTGAACGAACAAGAATTAGAATACAGCTTTAAAAATTTCTCTAAGAATATCAATGAAACTACTTTCAGTTCATTATATTGGTTTGAGCAAGGTATAGCCGAAGTTAAAGATCATTTAGCCAATGGAAGAATTGTGTTTATTGCCACGGCTGCACCAGAAAAGTTAGCAAAAGTTTTACTAGATTCTATTAATCTAAATGTACAAATCATTGGTACTCCTTTACAAAATAAACTAGGAGGATGGGTAAGTGGAATACATTGTAGGGCTGAAGAAAAAGTAAAAAGATTGAATAAGCTTGATATCAAACAACCTTGGTTTGCAACATACAGTGATGATATTGAAGATGACTTACCCATTTTGATTGGCGCTAAATTACCCTATTTAATTAACGGGGATAACAACAAAATTAAAAATATTAAAATCAAAAATTTAAAAATATTAAATTGGTTTTAAGCTTATGATATGAATATTGTTTATATAAATTTCTAAAGACTAAATAAAGATAGCATAGGCACTTTTAGTAATAAAGGTGTCTATGCTATTTAAATTAAATTTCTATTTATAGAGAATATTATCAGATACTTTCATTAATTTTCTCTATACTTATTTCTTAAATCTAACAAACCTTTACTATATATTTTTTCATTTTCAGTACACGATGCTTGTAAGTTCATATCTAGGTAAGTGTAACGATGTAACAACTTTTCTTCATTATTTTGCCCTCCAAAAATATTAAAATGTGCACCTTCACTTGAAAAACATTCAGTTATAATATTAGGAATTCCATCCCCTATCAAATCAACTCCTCTAATTTTATTATTTTTATATAAAATCTGATCCTTATTTAATTCAAAGCCATAGCCTCGAACTAAATCCTTGCTTCTTTTTTTAATATTATAAAAATAATTAGGCTCATCTGTAACAAAAGCTAATTCTGAAACACAATCACTACTATCTTTTTTCAATAGTGGGTTCACAACATCATATTTAAATTTTTCTTCCTCTTTATAGATAATTACGATATCTTTATTAAGAGGTTTTTCACTTACTATACAACCTTCATCAGAATCTAATAATAAATAAATTTTATTATCTAAACCCTTTTTTATTTTTCTAATTTTTTCAGTAGATTCAATGAATTGGCTATTATTTACTTTCTGTATTTCAAAAGAATTTGCATAAGCTCCTTCAATTACATATTGAATAGTAGATAAGCTAAAACCTACTAAAAATACAAAAACTAATTTTTTATAAATCACTTCTATTTTCTCACATCACTAATGAAATTAATATTTAGAGCCATTCCTAACTTTACTATATGAATATTATCAAATTTCAACTTTCCAAGCTTTATTGGCAACTAGTTTTCCATTTTTTATATTTAAAACGATATTATATGCTGCTGCACCACCATTATTAAAAGTATTTAAAATAAAAATATTATTATTTAAGTAATATATTTTAAAATCAGCAAGCTCGTTCTTGCCCTCATCGATACCATCTTTAGGGAAAAAATATTGCTCGAGCTCAGTTCTACTGATTTCTATTCTGTTATCTTTTTCTTTAACAATAATTTTATCAAGTTGTAAAAAATTATTGTCAGGTAGACTACCATCTGTACCAAAAAACTTTTTATTATTAAAATATTTATATTTACCTTTGAAAGTTTTATACAGTTTAGGATCCGAAATAGCTTTTTTTGCATACACTTCTACAATTATATTTTTATCACTATAGATAACCTTTTCTCTAGAATATTGAGATAGCTTAATAGAAGTGTAACCACTAAAATTATTTATTCTATTTTTATAGACAAATCCTGTTGCACCATTACTTGCATTAACTAAACAAAAATTATTAGTCTCTTCATCCATTACACAAGAAACAATTTCATTATTATTTAATTTAGATGTAACTTTCGAACTTAAACTTGAATTTTCCCTTACATTCACATACCCATCCTTATCTTGAATAAGACCAAAGTCAGCATGTAAAGCCTCAATAGATCCAATCATGAAAGCAGTAAAAACTATAAATTTAAGATATTTATTCATTCGGTATTAACTTTTATTAATAAGAAAATATTTTCAATATTACCAATTATTTAAAAAGCAGTAAAATAATTTATATAAAATAATCTCTATTTCAAAAAATATAAATACATATCATTATTTTCAATTTTTGAAACAATATTTTTCTCACCCTTTCTCTTTTCAACAATATCTTTAATTAAAAAAGGTTTATTTTTATCAGGAATTAAGGAAAAAGAATATTGAATTGGAAATTTCTCATAATTAACTTTTCCAGTTGAAGCAAAATCTTCAGTTAGTTTTTGAAAGTCATATACTATTTGATATGACTTATCTTTTTTATTATACTTTATGGATGATAATTTTGTAAATTTCATTGAAGCATCATTTAAACTTCTTAATTTAACATTTATTGATAAAAATGATGGATTGTATATCCCTATACTTTTTTTATTAAATACATATATATCACTTTTAAATTTTTTTGAATTATTATTGGACACAGGATTTGTATAACTTTCAATTGAAAAAATAGAAATATTATTATCATTATAAATAATACTAGTACCAATTGCTCCAACATCTGAAATAACAAAAGGAAGTTTATATTGATTTTCCCCTAATAGAATTGTAGGTTGATAGCTTATAAAGTAATAATTCTTTCCTTTTATTTCATTATTATTATTCAAAACCGGATTTAGTAAAACTGTAACTTCGCCATATGGAACAGTAATGATATTTTTTTCAAATCTACATTTTTGCTGACATCAGTATATATAAAGGAAGAATTTAAAACACTCCGATACCCTAATTTGACATTTACTGGCTGATCTTGATTATTTTCTATATTAAACTCAGCATTAGCAGCATTCGCCCAAGCTAATATACTAATTATAAAAAATTTAAACATGCGGTTTTCTCAGTTTACAAAAATATTAGTCTTTAAATTTAAAATTTATATCAGTCAATTGAACATGCTAGCTTCGTCTCTTTAAGATTATTATCTGTTGTATAATTAATTGCAAAATTCAAATTTATTAAATCTACTTTTCTAAAGATTTTAGGAACTATATTCCAAACATTTTTACCGATAGTAACAAATACCAAACTAAATTCTGGAACTTTATTATTATTCGTATCAATTTGATATTCTATAGAAAATTCATCTTTTTTCTTACCAACAATATTATATATACGTGCCTCCTTTAACCCTTGATCACAAGCTTGATATATATAAATTTTGTTTTTTAAAATTTTAATTGTACTTTCACTACAATAACATCCACCTGTTTCTAACTCTTTGACAATACCATCTGTGTATTTAAATGGTTTTATTAGGTTTCCCTCTAAACTATCAAGGTCCAAATATAACTTTTTCAAATCTTTTATTTTAGAACTATTAAAATCACTTAAACATTTATAGTTTTCACTACTTGCTTCTTTCCCATTAAATTTACATTTTAAATTTCTATCTTTCAACCAAGAACGTTGAGTATCTACCAGATACTTAACTTCATTTTTATTATCACTGATATAGCTTTTTATATCTAAATATATACTATTCAGATCATGCTCACTATTACTATATATTGTTTTCTCATCTAACCGTTGTGGTTTATAATCTGCAGCATTTGAATAGATACTCAAACTAGAGACTAATAAAATATTAGAAAACTTAGTGAAACTATTTTTCACTATATGTACCTTCAATAAAAATCAAAATTCAGACAAATTTCTATTTTATAAAAAATTTACAACAACATCACAAATATATTAAAGTTTCTTGTTTTTCCCAACCATAATTTATATATTACACTAGTATTTTCACTAAATAGAAACAAATATTATTGCTGCAAAATTTTAATCAAATTAGTATTATTATCGTATTTTATATTCTTAATAAGCTTACATTTACCTTTATTTTCTATCAAAAAATCAATAAACTCACCATGTGTAGGCGTATTAAATTTAACAGTAACAATATTATCTGTAGCTTGTAGTATACTAAATTTACCTATATCATCTTGTGCATTACTTAAAATATTAAAATCTATATTGCATACACCATTTAGATTATTTCTACAAGTATAATCTTTTACTAACATATTTGTTAATTGATTAGAAAAAAACCTAGAAATAGTTTTTCTATCAGCACTCTCAATAATTTTATTTCCATCCACAGGATAGTTTTTATATAAGTTTGTGATTAAACTTTTTGAGTCTTCAAAACATTTCTCATCGTTACTTGCATTTGTAAAACTAAAGAAAAAGGATAGAAAAATAAATGTAAATAATTTGTATTTCATAAATTATACCTAAGCTGATATCTTATTTTACAAGAAAAATTATAAAAACATCGCAACATTTTTTATTTACATTTTTTGAAACTAATAGGAGAAATATTTACTCTTTGAATATCTTCCTTGCAAAAAATACTTTGACATTTATGTAACAATAAAAAATATAACTAATATTCTCAAAATTTTCGTTAAAAATTTCTATCTGTACCCCAAATCTATTGGGGTACAATAAAAGTATATATTAGTCTAATTTTTAAGACAATTCTTATTTTAAATTTTTCTTTAAAATTTTACCATTTTCATCTTTATAAGTTATCACTCCTGAACTATCAATTGAGTAATAATCTCCTATTTTCTCTACTTTTAAATCAGGCTTTATTTTTATTAAATAAAATTCAGAACTAGAACTTTCATCTGTATCAATATATTTTTCAGCAATAGAATAAAAGCTATCTTTGAATTGAGGAAGGAATCTAAATGTATTTACATTTAACGAATCTACTTTTGTGTCCTTAAGTATATTTATAAAATCAGGAGATATTTTTTCTAATTCAGAGAAAGAGTAAGCCCGATTATTAGAATTTTCAAGTTGCGTGCATTTCTTAGCTGAGTTTTTCTCGTTACATTTGGAGAAAAAATCTGAGGAAATTGGAGTTTTTAAATAAACTAGTGACTTATTATTAGTTTTTTGATTTATATTTTCTACAATACTAACCTTTACAAAAGCATCATCAATAATTTTAAAACATGCTTTTGAATTTAAATATGTATCTCTATAAGAGTATAAATCTCCAGCTATACACAATTCATCTTTTTCAACAGAATAATTAAAGTTAGCTTTATTTTTACTTATTTGATAATTTAGAGGATAAACCACATAATTTTTTTGGTTTAATACAGCCAATCTATAATATTTACCATCCTCAATCTTTATTACAGAATAATCTTTGTTAAAATCTGGCTGCATACCAATATTATTTTCAAAAATTTTAGTTTATCTTTTTTTACAATAATAGTTATCCACATCATAATCAAAACCACAAGGCTCAACTTTAATAGTCTTCAGGTTTTTTGGCTCTACTGATTTAGCATTACAACCTACTGTAAGGCCTATTGCAGATAATAATACGTATATTAGTCTTTTCACTGTTCATCTCACTTTTGATGTTGTTGATGATATTTCAAAATTTTTTCCAAAATTTCTTTAACCATTTTTGTAGAGCCCATATTTGCATGATTGGCCTTACTTTCATAAAAAGATTTTGTTCCATCTGAAACATAGTCAACACTCTTTTTACCAATTTTCAATCCATGAGGTGTAGCTATTGATGCCCATTCTTTTGAAGCTTCATATTGGGCCAATTGTACGGTACCTTTCCCATCTAATACAAATGCACCTAAAGTTGGTCTCTTTGAAGGTATCAAATATTCCCGGAAAATCCGCTCTTGTAAATTGGTATTAAACTTTTCTTTTCCAGTTAGACCAACTTAAATTTAGCTTCTCGCATAGGTCCTAGAATAATATTTAGTACTTAGCAACAGTAAACATTCTTGTAGTATCATTTGGTGATAAATTATAGGTTTTTTTATTTAGTTAATAATTATACTAACGGCAGGGTGTAAATCTACTACGGCCAAAACTTGAATATTTCCTACAATGTTATTCCACTGAATAAAAAGAGTAAGTTATTTTCTATTCATCTCTGAGTTTATATAAAACAGTCAGAACAGAACCATAAATCTTTTAAATATCTGCTTCCCTATAATCCCATTGGAATTGTTTAATACATTTTACAGTTAGCTTTGTAAATTCATCTTTTAGTAATACTCCACCAAAACTTGCTAAGCGAATATGAACTGCTCTGATTAACTCACTTTTACCACTGGAAATAGATTGAAGATTGGCTTTACAAATATTCGCCATAATGAAATTTTAGTTCTACCTACAACAGCACACAGGATAATAACTGAGAATATATGAATACACGCACTGGAATAATCAAGGACATCATACTCTGACCCTCTATCTTCCCATATCACCTTTTTTAATAGTAGGAATGCTTGAGTAGTATCCGATTCAGTAATTTCAATTCTACTTATTATTCTCCTATAGTATCCATTAAAGCTTTTATTTCTTAACCGTTTGCAAATAAGTTCTATTCATTCTCCAATGATCTGAATTTGTTTAGCAGGATGCTACAAAAAATTTAATAAAGAATTAATATCAATGTGTCCAATCCAGCTCTATATCGCGTTAATGGATATGATTTTTGATTTATAGATTTACTATTTTTATTTATTTAAGTCCTCAAAACTAAATCGCTTAATATCAATTTTTTTATTACTGATATATGAGCTTAAAATAGGTTTTAATTCCTCAAAACTCCCCAAACCAGGACAACTTAACTCCACACCATTTTTATTTGCTTTTTTTGTTGGAAAAAACTTATCTTCAAATATATCATAGCGGCCTAAATTTCTGAAATATGAAAAATAATTGCCCTTATTATCATTAATAATACTTATATCACTATGGTCATTTTTTAGATAAGCATAATAAACTTGATATTTATTTTTATTAACTTCAATAATTTGACACTCCCCTGTTGACATCCATTGAGCATCTTTTGGATTTAAGCCAACAGTCTTTACTAATCTTGCTTTATTAGTATCTTCCCAAATTTGTTTACATAGGACAGTAACTTTATCAATTTTGATACTTTCATTCTTATGCTTGAAACTATCCCAAATTTTTTCACATGCGTTGTCTTCAGCAAAAGCTTGTATTGAGATAAATGTGCTCAGTAGCAATATTAGACTACGTTTCATTTTTACTCCAAATTGATTAGATTTATCTTTTAAGACACCTTTATATTCACTATCTAAAGCTTCTTTAAGCTGATTTTGGATTCCATTACCTACCCCATATTATAATTATAAGGCACTTCATTTACCCCTTTGATTTTATAATAATTTTATTATTACTACTACTCATAAATTGAATTTTAGACAACATCCCGATATATTTCTTATTATTTTTTCATGATTTTAAATCTAATTTAATCTTTTAAATTTTCTAAATTGCAAATATCATTATATTTAAATCTCGACTAAAAACTTCACTCTCAATTATTTTTAACAACTCAGCATTTACTATTCCCCTAATCGTAAACAAATGCTGCCCAGCTTTACTTTTATACTTATTATTAAAAATACACCATTAGCATTAATTTTAAGCTGTGCCCCACCTGCTGTTAATACAATTTCTTTAAGACTTGTAAGCTCATTTTTTCTTCAGTAGAAGAAATTAGTTTGATGTCTTTCTTAGCAATTGCTTTAATAGCATCATCTCATGCTTGCAGCTCGAGCTTTCTTTTTGCTGCATAAGCCCGTAAACCCTTTTGTACAGCAAACAAACTAATTTTGTCTTGTTCTTGTTGTGCGCATCTGCACTACTTTCTAAGCCTTGGGTATAACCCTCTATAAAGCTTTTAAAAGAACTCAATGATTTAGAAGGTGATACTTTCAATTTACTACCTTTACTAAAAAAGTTCCAGATTCACATAAAGCTATCTTTTAAAGCTTAAATCATTTTGAAATTTATAATTGATAGCAGACCTTGTATGTACTTAAAGATTTAAAAGATATTGGAAAAACCCAACTTATATTGGGCTTTTTACACTAATTAGCTTTTGTAGCAGGAAGAACCCCTATTGTCTCACATCCTAAAGTAGATGAAATACACTTTAAATTACTATTAAAAATAGTTTTTATAGATTGAGTTTTTCCTGTTTTATAAGATTTTATATTTGCTAGATAAATATATTGTCCTTTTTTTGAATCATATGTTAACTGATCTCCTTGTAAGATATCGGTCGACTTACTTTTATCCTCACTATCTGAATTCAAAACTGGTACTTCAATAAATTTATTATTTATCAAATTATAAAAATATGCATTTGTAGTAAAATTTTTATATGGTTCTTTCACATAATCTATATTACTATTTTCCCGAATTCTAAAAGCCACAATATTTTTATCATTGTATAACAATATAAAGTCAACATTAGATTTTAAAGGAACTTTACCTTCAAAAATATTATATAGCTCTTTCCGATTTAAAATTTGAACTCCATATTTTTTTAAAGAATATTTAATATCTTTTTTAGTTTTACTAATATTACCAAAATCTACTAATTTAATTTTTAAATTAGGATTTATAACTGTATATTTATTATAAGAATCTATATATTCTATAGGTGAATTTATTTGGGTAGAATCTTGTAAATAATCGTTCCACTCGCTATTGTCTTTTGCATAACAAATATTGAAAGATACACTACAAGCTATCACCATTGCAAAAGAATTTAGATTTTTCATAAGTACCTCAAAATTAATACGGCAAATTTACATTTATAATGCTATTGGGAAATCTTTCGTCTAATTCTACCTCTAAAAAAAATATACTTCTAGCTGAAAATGAAGATGAGTATCTTTGTAGTTGTTAGTTAACTTATTCATATTATCTATTGTAGTATTTTAACTAATTAACTCTTCAGTATAGTTTTTTTATGACAGGATATAAATCGTTTAGACTATGCTCACTATTACTATATATTATTTTTTCATCTAACTGTTGTTGTTTATAATCTGCAGCATTTGAGAAAATACATAAGCTGGGAACCAATAAAAAATTATAAAATTTAATAAAACTAGTTCTCACTATATGTACCTTCAATAAAAATCAAAACTCAGACAAGTTGCTATTTTTATAGTTTTTTTCTAATCCTAAAAACAAATATCACACCTAAGTTATTCATTTTAATAAACTATGTTAGGTTGAAAAATGTAAGACTTACCATTCTTACATTTTTATTCAAAAAGAAAAACTAAATCAGTTTACCTGCTTAAAATATACTTTTTCCCCTTCAGAACATACTCCATAAAAAACTCCATAAGATTCATTCTTTACAGAGGGATTATTCAAATAACTATTACAGTCCAATACTAAATCTCCAGCATTTTTCTTAAAAAATATTTTTTGCTTTTGATAATATGGAGCACCCGTATAATTATCAGCTAAATAATAGATTCCCGATTTAAAATTCTTTGATTCAGCCTGTTTAGTTGCATATCCATTTTTTATAAAATCAATCCCACCCAAGGCTAGGTTAACTTTATCAATATTTAAACTCAACTCACTACTATTATTTTTATCAGCTTTAGCTTCTGCCCATCCAACTTGAACATCTTCACTATAAACATTTTTATAATATAAGGTAAAATTACCATTATTATCTTTTATATAAAATTCATCATATGCAGGATCAAGTCTTTTAAAGAGATAATTATCCATCTTTTTTGTAGGTGTAAAATTCTTACACTTTCCTGCCTTTTCACAGATTCGATATGAAAAATAAAGTTTTGTGTTACTTGATTTAGGCTGATCCGCCTCAGTTGTACATGCATACATTAAACTAATTACAAATAAAAGAAATAATCTGCTCATCATTGTATAATCTCTATGTGCATAGCACCTTCACCTGCTACATCTGCTGAAATAAAACCCGAAATAATTCCATCTTTTAAAGCTTTCTCACAAACAGCTTTAAATCTTTTTCCTACACTATTCAAAGTATTTCCTGTTCCAAAACCATTACTATTCGTACCTAAATCAATAATATTATTTTTTCTATATTGCTCTTCTGAAACGCAGTGTTTCGAAACTCTTACCCCTTTATTTTGAAACTCAACAATTTTTTCAACCATTTTTTGAATAGTTGCCTCTTTTCCAAGCCCTTTAGCAATACATTCTGCTTTAACTTTTTTTACGTCCTCTCCTGGTTTAGCATATTTTGTTGCCTTAATATACATTGCTTCTGCCTGAGCTCTTGGAGTCCTTATTGTACTTGTAATATAAAGTTTATCCATATTTGCTTCTTTAGCTAAATAAGCTAGTACATTTTTTGTTTTCTGGCTTACGATAGCTTGTCTAGATTGTTCATTAACACCTTTAAAACTTATTATTACATCTGACACACTAGGAATGACAGATCTATCTATCTTTAACTCAAAAGCTTTCATCCCTCTGCTTAAATTACCATCAAAAGCAATAAATTCCTTTCCACCACTCGAAGCTGTAATTTTTATCTTTTGACCAATTTCTCCCTTATGTATTTTTTTCCCTATTCCGTGTATACCGCTTGAATGTCTTTTTTTGTTACCTTTATATTCAATCGAATAATTACCACCACTAAATAATTGATTAGTTTTCTGATCATATGTATACACTATAAATTCAGTTTCACCATTATCATTAACTAATGTTTTTGGATGCCCGTCTGTACTAATTTTTACTTTTTCATCTCTCTTGGGAGTAGAGTCATGAGTTTCCACTGGGTGCTTCTGTTTTGAGGAAGGAACGGGTTGTTTAGATTGAGCTATTTCTACAACTTTAGTCCCTATCTTTATATTTTTTGATGCTTGCTCTATTGCTGACGAGTCAACATCGATAACACGAAGCGATTTATTTTTATCAACTTTGATAGTCAATAAGTTCCGTTCATCTCTTAATTTATAATTCAGCTCGAATCCTGGCATTGCACTAACAGTTATCTTTCCATTACCATCAGTCTTTTTTTGCTTTATCTGATTTCTATATTTTTGAATTAAATTCAAATTTGTTATAGGTTTTTTCGTATCTTTATGTCTAAAAAGAATATTAAAAGTATGTAAATTAAGCTTTATCGTCTTTTCGCCCATACCTTCTTGTGCTGTAAAACGAATAATTTCTTGTTTTGAGTCTAGCCCACTAATTAAAACCGTAATCTCCTCGCCACTTAATGCTACTAAGTTATTTTCAATACCATTAGCCCCTACACTATGCTTCTTTTCTGCATTTTTATATTTGAGAAAATAAGAAAAATTTGGAATCGCTTTATTTTCACTATCTATGACCTTAATACTAAAATTAACATTTTTTTGTTTAGTATTATTATCACTGACTTCCGCTTTTTTTTCATTATTTACTTCAGCCTTAGAATCTATTTTTACAGATTCTTGCTTTTGACCAGGGATAGGCTCTTGGTTATGTATATCTGTTTTCGACTTAATACCTCCTTTCCCATTATTTACTACAATAACTGATGCATAATTTTTACCATCACCTAATAAAGAGATCTCTTTATTATTCTTATCTTTTACTAAAACACCATTAACCTTAAACCTAGCACCCATATAGTTACAAACCTTAACTTTTTTTATCTTCCCTTTTTGGTCTGTAATTAAATCCTTGAATAAAGGGACTGGTTTTTTATCGTTATATACTACATCAACTGTCACACCAACTAATGGATTTCCAGCATTATCAACAAATGAAACATCAAATATTGAAGTTAAGACTTTATACCAACGCATATCATCCTTTTCAGTCCCTGGTATTTGAACTTGTTGAGTAGGATTCGATTTACTTACTACAAAATCAGGAACTAAAGAAGGGTAATTAGAAGGATCAGATTTATGTAATTGTGCCTGTGCCTTAGGGCTATAATAATACACAACACCGCCTGTAAAATCGGGTTCTGTTCCATTAAATATAGGTTCTACTGCTTTAATCAAACTCATTAATTTAGGTGAAATATCACCTGAATCTAAAGCTTTTTTTGCTCTTTTATAAGGCGAATTTTTCTGGGTGTATGCATCATATCCTGTTTTTGTAACGATTTGGATAATAGTGCTCCAGGATTTCCAGTTTGCGAAACCAACTCTGTTTCTCATTGTATGCGCAATAACTTTCCATGAAGTTTCACTACAATTTTCAGCTTCACCATTAATAGTTGCAACAAATATTTTAAAATCTTCGCTATAGCTCATTTATTACTCACAAGTTTTCTTAATTATTTTATTAAAATACAAACTATTACCATTTTTATCTACATCCGCTAACATTGCTACTAAATGTAATTGTCCTTTATCATCAAAATATGATTTTTCTTGAAATGAATTATATATAGCGCTATCTATTGGAACATTATCAAATTCTTTATTTTTCAAATTAGCTATTATTTTTTTATTTTTATTAAATAGCTTTCTAGCATAGATAATATTTTTCTTGGAATCACTTTCAATTAAACAATTATTTTTTTTATCTAAAGCAATAAATTCTTTAGTTTGATCTTCCTGTATTTTACTTATAAAAAAATGATATTGACATGGTGAACCACAACTACCATAAGCATGAAAAATATTTTCATTTACTTTATCAACTTCAGGATATCTCATATTTCTTAAAATGAAAGTAGTTTTATTATCAGAATTTTTTACAATATCACAATATTCTTGATCATTCCCTTTGCATTTTAATTCAACATTAAATATATCTTTTGCATAGACAGTCGAACTAATAATAACTCCACAAAAAGCAAGAGCTAAAATGATTAAGCTATTAATATCAAGTAAATAAAATTGTGATCTCTTACTTTGTAAAATTTCAATCATGTTCATGCTCTTCTCCACAACCACAGCTATCAATATCTTCATCATCTAATGACTCAGCTTCCTGTTCAGAAATTAACTCTTTAATTTCTGTTAAATAAACTCCTGGCACTAAAGCGAGTTCTACATTATCAACAGAATCACTATAAACTCTTGCGCTACTTTCTTGCTCAAACTCATATACAGCTTCAATTTTCTTAGAATGATTAATTAATTTATATTCCATATTTTTTAATATTTTAGTATCAAATATTTGACTTAAATCAAATCTCATACTGTACATTCCTGTTTCTGGCATTTTCGGCAACTCAGCATTTACTGTTGCTCCACTCGTAAACAAATGCTGCCCAGCTTTACTTTCAAACTTACCACCTGTTGTTGAAAATACGCCATTGGCATTAATTTTGAGCTGTGACCCACCTGCCGTTAATACAATTTCTTTTGGACTCGTAAGCTCGATTTTATCTTCAGTAGAAATAAGCTTAATCACCTTCTTCGCAATTGCTTCAATAGCATCATCTTGTGCTTGTAGTTCGAGCTTTCCTTTCGCTGCATAAGCACGCAAACCCTTTTGCGCAGCAAACAAACTGATTTTGTCTTGTGCGTGCCCAATAATATTTTTTTGCGCACTTAAATTAATAGAACCGCTGGCACTTTCGGCAATATCTTGCGAAGCTTGCAAAATAATATTTTCAGGCGTCGTCAAAGCAATACCATTTGGCGATGCTAACAACATAAGGGCTTGTCTGAAGATCTTGCCTTGCTCTTGTTGTTTAGTATCGGAACTGCTTTCTAAACCTTGGGTATAACCCTCCATAAAGCCTTGTAAAGAACTCAATGCTTTAGAAGGTGATACTTCCAATTTACTGCCTTTACTAAAAGTTCCGCACGTACTCATCAAATCAAAGTCTTTAGTCTCGACATTTGCTAAGACTTTCCCGACCTCTTGAATACTTTCAAATGGATTTTTATGAATTCGGTCTTTAATACTTGCGAGTTTTCCTTTAACAATATCAGGGCCATGTTCTTCAACGTTTTCGATAAATGCTTTTAAATTTTCTACTGCATCTTTAGCATCGCTAAAGAAAGAATTAAATTCATCTACAACGCCTTTTGCATTTCCCCCTAGTGCACCAATGTCTTGAATAAAGCCACCGCAGTCTTTTAGGGCATGGATAGGATCGTTATTAATTCCTTCTTTGAATAGGTTTACCGTACTATTTAATGCCTGACCTGTGGTTTTTAGCTCAAGCGATTGGATAAATTTAGGTAAGCGATTAATTACGTTTAAAGCATCAGTTTGTTGCTTGGCTGCAACTTCACTGAGCATTTTCATGCTTTCATAGCCTTGTGAAAGTAAAGATTGTGCTTGTGCAGCCTCTAAATGATCTGCAATCGCTTGCTCTTGTGCATAGGTACTAATGAGCATGCCTTTACCCGCCCGCACAGCTCCCCAAGCGTCTGTTCTAAGCTCAAAGCCTTCACCACGGCCTTGGCTTGTCGCTTGTTCTTTAGGATGGCTTAAATTACCTAAATTCAACTGTGTTGCCGCATGGCTACTTTGGAGTTGAGTACTGATCTGCCCTGTTGTGTCATCAAAGCGTAATTGGTTGAAGCCACTTCCATTGATTTCCTGACTGCGTATGCCACTTAGCTTTTTAGTATCAGGAAGCTGCCCTTTTACATCGAATTTAGTTGGTGAACGCTGTGCTTCATGGATTCGACCCGTCACAAATGGACGGTCAATATTGCCATCAAAAAAGTCAATGACAACCACTTCACCAATACGTGGCAAGAAACGTGCACCATAACCTTCTCCTGCCCAAGGAGTCAGTACATCCACCCAAGCCGAGTCAGTATCATTGTCATTGCTACCTGCACCACCGTCATGGCCATGATCATCACTACGAGTAAATAGAAAACGTACTTTAATACGTCCCCATTCATCGACATGAATAGTTTCTCCCTCAGGTCCCACGACTTTCGCTCTTTGTGGATAGGCAATTGGTCGATGCTGTTCCGGATTGTATTCAGGTGCCGTTTTGATTTGACGGCGTATTAAGGTCAGCTCATTACTTTGACGTTCGATATCATCGTAACCATGTTGATCCCAACGACTTTGGGTTAATAACTGGCTAACTTGCTGATGTAAATCTTTAGGTAAATTATTTTGGTTATAGAAATTTTTAGCAATGATTAGGAACTCTTGATCTGCTCCTTCATGCTGATCAATTTCAGGGTGCTCTCTTAAATTAAACCAATAGCCGACTTGGGTATCGCGCACACTACTGTAGGCTTTAAAGTATTTGGCCCGACTCGCATGCATGTCAGTGAAGTGCTGATTTAATTTTTCTAATTGGCTACTGCTTGAAGCGGTTGCCTGATCTTCCCCTTTTAAATCTTGCATCCAGGCGGGGCTTACGTGCCATGCTTGCTCAAGACTTAAAGTAGCCGAATCAAAGTTATCTGAGTGTGTATGGGTAGTAACAACTGAACCATTACCCTCTTCTTGCGCTAACGCATCGGGCTGCCAACGCTGTACATGTACGGCAGTCGGTTGCAGACTTCGCACTGCAACAAAGCCTGTAATACTATCTTGATATTCGGTTGCGCTACTTCTGTGATAGCGAATACTACGACGTGCTAAAGCTTGGTATTGGTTATTGTCATCAATTAATTTTAGTTTTTGAGCTTGTATTGGTGCAGTAAAATGAGGGACAAAAAGCTCTGATTCATCAATGAGCCAACTAACCCCCTCACTTCGCCACAAACGTGTGAGAAAGTCATAGTCAGACTCATTGTGCTGCATAGTGAACGGACGAATATCATAGTTTTGACTTAACCCACCCAAATCAAGACTTAAACTCGCAGCAAACAGTGGACTTTTTTCTTGCCATTCTTTAAATAGAACTTCGGTAATTTCTACGATACTTTTATTCATAAAAACACGACTATTACGGCGTTTGTGCCATAAATTTGTCGCATCTTCTATAGTCAGCTTATAAAGCGTTAAAGCGCCATCACTTTGTCCATAACTGGCCTCAGTCACAATACCTGTAGTTCGGAACAATTGCCCCGAATCAGTGACCTGATCAACAGCGACTTGAACACCAATAAATTGCTTCAATGCAATTTGGGCATTGGTTGAAAGGCAGATCAATTCTGCCATTAGGCCACCATTTAGCTGATGTTGGCCTTCTATACGTTGTAAGAATACTTGATGATTGAGTAGTTCATTAGAAAATTGTACGTGGATAGCACGTTTCTGAGCATTTAGCCCTATTTTTTCCAAGACACTAAATATATTAAAAAGCATTTTTTTATAATCATAAGGATATATAAACGGCTGCACTTTATAAAAAACAGAACTATCTGTCTACAAAATTATGCGTTATTTCTATCAATTTTTTTATATTTTCACTTATTCGAAAGTTATAAAAAAAGCCCAACTTAAGTTGAACCTTTTTTAATTACTTTAAACTTACTTTTTAGCCGTCTTAAACACTGGATAAAAACGGAATAACTGCCATAAACAAACCAATAATAGTAAAAGGAAATAGGCCAATGACCAAACTGGTAAAGACTGACCTAAAAAAGTCCAGTCAATTGCCGCACACTCACCTGAGCCAGAAAGTACTTCTTGTAAAACGGTTTTCATTGGTAAAGCATCAATGAGGTAATTTAAACCCGGACCACAGCTTGGTACTTGATCTGGTGGTAAATGCTGTAGCCAAACATGTCGGCCCGCCACTCCCACTGACCATAAAATTGCAACACCTGCCAAAAATGCATAAAAGCGTTTAATCGCATTGGAAACCGGGTTATGCAAAAACGCAATAAGAGCCACAAAACCCATTGCCATTAAGCCAACACGTTGAAAAATACAGAGCGGACATGGCTCCAACCCTTTTACATGTTCCAAATACAACGCAAAAGACATGCCGACAATGCTTGCCAGAACAAGCAGTCCACTCACCAAACGGTAACTTAATCGCATGTAAAACCTCATTTTTATCTATATTGTTCAAGATATTGATCAAAACTGATCTGATTATCTTGCTCAAGTTGTTCTTGCTGCTGTAAAGATTGCACAGCCAATTGTTCAAAATATTGCAAAGTCTCTGCACTAATCTCATGCTTTTCATAAGTTTCAGCATGTAACTGTGCCATATGACTACCAAAGCTCCAGGTTCCACCATGCTTTAATGTGTCATCAATCACATGAGCAGATAATGTTTCATCTACTTCATCAATACGTTCTTGCATCACAGCCAAAGCCGAGCTGTATAGATCTGTGGCATAGGTCTGATCGAGTAAGCGAGCACAATCCTGCATTTTAGAAATATGCTGACGTGCCCAATCTTCAATATGATAAGACCCGTTTAAATCAGTAATGGTTGCGTTTGGTGCTCGACCACGGTTAACCACTTCTGTCTGGTTTTTCTCAATCAAATCTTGCTCAGGGCATAACAGTTCAGGACTATCGCTTAATAAACAATAAAGCGCTAATGCCTCAAGGAAACCTGCTGTTGTTTCATTGACGCCAATTGCCGAATATGGATTTACGTCCACTGCACGAAGTTCAACATAACCCACCCCTCGATTTTTCAAGGCTTGAGACGGTGTTTCACCCGCTTGAGGAACTTGTTTTGGACGCACGAGACTGTAATATTCATTCTCGATTTGTAAAACATGATCATTAATTTGCAATGGTTCACCAGAGGCATCATTTAACCCTAAACGGCTAAATGGCGGGTATGGAGAATGTACTGCTTTTTGTAAACCGTCCAGATAACCAGTTAAGTTGTTATAGTGAATGCCTAAACTTTTTTGTGCCGAGTTTTGGTAGCCTAAACGTCCCATACGCAGAGCTGTAGCATACGGTAAATAATATGACCCTTTGATTAAAGGCAACAAATGGTGTTCATGACCCGTCAGAAAACAACGGCAAACCGATGGACTCGCTCCCACCAAAAACATAACCAGTGGCGTTAAACGAATAAAGTTACGGATAAGTCCAAAATAGCGATGACTACGATAATCTTGCAGACTAAGTGCTTTTAATTTTTCGTCAGTTTCATGTGCCTGCAAGGCAGTAAAAAGCGAATCTGGAAAAGATAAATTATAGTGTACGCCCGAAATCGTCTGCATACGACGACCATAACGAATACCCAAACCACGGCGATAAAGAGTCTTGAAACGGCCAATATTAGAAGTGCCATATTGAGCTAGACGAATACGTTCTTCATTGTCATCTAGCATACATGGCATAGACAACGGCCAGAGCTTTTCACCATTTTCTAAATGACGGTGCACAACCGCATGAATATCGGTGAGCTCATGCAAGGCATCACCAATGGTTGGCTGTGGTGAAGTAATAAACTCCATCAACGCTTCAGAATAATCTGTGGTGATTTTCGGATGTGTTAAAGCTGAACCTAATGCCTTTGGATGTAACTCTTGTGATAAGAACCCATTACTTTGCATACGTAGGCTTTCACGTTCTATTCCACGTAACATGCCTTGTAGTAGCGACGAATCCACCCAAGCAGGAATAACTGATTGAGATGGTGTAGTGGGTTGACTCATGCATTTGCTCGCTTATAAAAGATCACTATATACAAAATCGTGACATGATACGGCTATTGATATGATCACATCATTTCAGTTTGGCAATTTTTATCACAATCTTGTTATTTAAGACACGAAAGAATTGTGATTTTATTGAAGAATAATTGCTAAAGAGTTGTCAATATCATGAACGATCAAGACATTTTAAACTTCTGGTTTTCACCTGAACACCGTTCACTCTGGTTTGCAAAAAGTGAGGATTTTGACGCAAAAATTCGTGATCAATTTGCAGACGTTCATCGACAGGCAACTCGAGCAGAACTTTGGTCTTGGCGGAAAACACCAGAAGGTCGTCTTGCAGAGATTATTGTGCTAGATCAGTTTTCTCGCAACATTTATCGTGATCAACCCGAATCTTTTGCTTATGACAGTCTTGCTTTAGCCTTGTCACAAGAAGCAATTAGTTTGCAACTCGATGCACAACTTAATCCAGAGCAGCGCTCGTTTTTGTACATGCCATTTATGCATAGTGAATCGAAGTTGATTCATGAGTTTGCTTTAAAATTATTTCAACGCCTCGGCAATGAAATTAATTTAAGCTTTGAGAAAAAACATAAAGTGATTATAGATCGCTTTGGACGTTATCCTCATCGCAATGCCATCCTTGGACGTGTCTCAACACCAGAGGAAACCGAATTTTTATTAGAACCGAACAGTAGTTTTTAAGACTTCTCTATTTTTAATGCTGACGCATCCATTCTTTTATGCTCAGCTGGGAGTTCACTATGAAATATCTCTCTCTTTGTTTAGCTTTAGGCACTGCCATAACTTTAAGTGCTTGTTCAACTGTATCCAGCAAACCAAAAACTTTCGATCAGCTTGGCCAGTTTTCGGCCTATCCGTTAAATGCTCAAACGTTTCGAATCAGCTTTCAGGCTGATCCAAACATGAGCTATGGAGCAGCCGAAGAAATTACTTTGGTGAAATCAGCACAGACTACAGTACAAAAAGGTTTCCGCTTTTTTAAAGTACTGAACGACCCAAGTAATCAAAGCCAAAAGCCACCGCGTCAAGCTGTAGTTTACCCATCTGCACCAAGCTTTTACCCGTATGGTTACTACCGCCGCTATCCGGGTTTCTGGCATGATCCGTTCTATGATTTCCCACAAGTGGTCAATATCGACCCTGTTCAAGTGTCGTATACTATTGAATGTTATCGGGATCAAAAGCAGGCTCCTCAAGATGCCTTTGATGCAACGTTAATTCTCAAATCTATCGGACAAAAATATGGTTTAAGCCCGACAGGAGAATTGTTGCCACCACCTGAGCCGCCAGTAAAACAAAAATGAATAGGATGACCGTATGAATATGGCAGAAGAAGTACACCATGCACCCAATCTGAAGCGCAGCAAATATTTCGCTACGATGGCACTTATTATTGTGGTGGTGCTGTGGATTGGGTTATTGATCGCCAATCGCTTTCTGCCAGAGTACACAGACTTAATTCATATTTTAATGCTAGGTGCGGAAGCTGGTGTAGTGGGTGGACTAGCAGATTGGTATGCGATTACCGTTCTGTTTCGAAACCCATTTGGTAAGCTTCCTATCCCTAAGTTTTTGCGTGATCATACTGAAATTATTCCACGTAATAAGGCACGTATTGCCGAATCAATGGGTCGATTTGTGCAGGAAAACTTCCTGTCGCCTCAGGTGGTCGAACGAAGCCTAGAAAAAACCGATTTAAGTCTTGCCATTGGCCAATGGCTTGCCAGTCCACAAAACAATACGCAAGTGGTACAACTCATTCAGCAAACTGTACCTAAAGTTTTTGAATTTGTGAGCCAAGAACAAATTGCCAATTTCGTGCAAAACAACAGTGTGCAATGGGTGCGTAACACTCAAGTCAATAAACTTGCGAGTGAAATGCTGCGTGCAGTATTGGAAAATGATTTCCACCAAGATGTACTGCAACGTGGCCTCGATATCGCGCATGAGTGGGTGGTACAAAATCCAGATAAAACTCGCGAATTGACAAGAAAAATGTTTAAAGCGCTGGGGGTCTGGTCTCTTGCAAAAGGTGCAAGCTGGATCGGTATTGATGTTCAGCAGCGCACCATTGATTCACTGGTTGAAAAAGTAGAATCAATGCTGGCTGACCATGAACACCCATGGCGACAGGAAATTGAAACTATTGCCCACTCGCTCATGCTGGAGTTAGCAAACCCTGAGAGTATTGCCAGCCAACGTCTAAATAGTGGCAAAGATGCGCTGCTAGATAGTCCTCAGGTCCTAAATTTCATTAGTGGTGCTGTCACTATTTTATGTGATGCCATTAAAGAAGATTTAATGAAAGAAGACTCTGGTATTGCAATGAACCTTAGAGCTGCCATTCAGCAGTTGGGTGAAAACCTTGTCCAAAATGTAAAAGTACGTGAAGTTCTCAACAAAGAAATGACAGGACTTGCCATGAACTTTACGGACCAATATAGCCATAAAATCATACGCTATGTGAGTGAGCGCATTCATGAGTGGGACTCACGTGAAATGATTGGAAAAATTGAAAACGAAGTCGGTGGCGACTTACACATGATTCGTGTGAATGGCGTTGTGGTAGGTGCATTTATCGGCTTAACTCTAGGTGTAATACGAGCAGCGATTGAATCAATTTTATAACGTTAATAATTTCCTTAAGAGAACAATATGCTACAGCTTCAGTCCAAATTGCCCGCACAAGGGGTGACTATTTTTAGTACGATGACGGCAATGGCACAGCGCTTGGGTGCACTTAACCTTTCACAGGGTTTCCCGGATTTTCCTGCACCCCCTGCTTTGCTCGAAGCCCTATCTCAGGCAACTTTGGCTGGACACAATCAGTATCCACCTGGTGATGGCATTCTCGCACTGCGTGAACAGCTCGCTTTACAATTTCAACAACGTGATCAGCTTCAACTTGATCCTGTAACTCAAATCACGATTACGCCGGGTGCAACCATAGCAATTTTCTGTGCCATACAAGCCTGCATCAACACAGGTGATGAAGTCATTATTTTTGACCCGAGTTATGACAGCTATGGACCTTCTGTCGAGTTAGCAGGTGGTAAAGCAGTACATATTGCCTTGCAAGCACCTGACTTTAAGGTGAACTGGCAACAAGTTAAAGATCGAATTAACGATAAAACCCGTATGATTGTGGTAAATACTCCCCACAATCCAACAGGTACAATCTGGTCCAAACAAGACTGGTTAGAACTCATTGAACTAATTCAGGATAAAAATATTGTAGTTTTATCTGATGAAGTCTACGAACACTTAGTTTTTGATGGTCAACAGCACTTTAGCGCGTTGCATTTCCCTGAGCTCAGAGAACGTAGTTTTGTGATTGGTTCTTTTGGAAAAACCTTCCATGTCACAGGCTGGAAAACCGGTTACTGTGTTGCTTCACCTGATTTAATGCGTTTGTTCCGCCAGATTTATCAATATGTTAATTTCTGTGGCACAACACCATGTCAGATTGCACTTGCGCAATATATGCAGCAACACCCAGAACATATTCAGGAACTTTCACAGTTTTATCAGACTAAACGAGACCGATTTAATCAGGCGATCCACAATAGCCGTTTTTTGCTTAAACCATCGCAAGGAACTTATTTCCAAAACCTTGATTACAGCCAGATTAGACCTGACTTAAACGATGTGGAAATGTGCCAGTTTCTTGCCGAGCAACATAAGATTGTGGCTATTCCTGTTTCGGTGTTTTACCAACAAGCCCCAGAGTCTTTACGCCTAATACGGTTCTGCTTTGCAAAAAATGATGAAACACTGCAAAAAGCAGGAGAAATTCTGAATCAATGTTAATAAATTTAGTCACTTAGCATAGTAAAAATACTACAAGAAGTTCCCTACAACTATGCTAAGTTGAATATCCGACCCGCTCATCAAAGAGATGGGCGATGGAGAATACATGCCACCAAGACAGTCTTTAATTCATCAGCAAAATCTTTGGAAAACATTTTTTGTTTTCTTATTGCCCCTGATTGCAACCAATATCTTGCAAAACCTGTCCGGTACCATTAACACTATCTTTGTTGGACAAATGATGGGGGTCGATGCCATCGCTGCAGTTTCTGTATATTTCCCCATTTTGTTTTTACTGCTTGCGTTTATTATCGGTATTTCAACGGGTACCACTGTTTTAGTGGGACAGGCTTGGGGCGCACAAGACATAGAAAAGGTTCAAAGTGTGGTGGGTTCTACTCTGTTTATGACCATCATCGGCGGTATCATTACCGCAATCATTGGGGTGTTTTTTGCCCACGACATTTTAGAACTTTTAGGTACGGACCCGAAGGTGATGCACCTCTCTTTGCCTTATGTGCAATGGATGTTAGCAGGTAGTCCTCTTCTCTTTGTTTATATTATCTATACCTCAATTTTACGTGGTGTAGGAGACAGTACTACCCCTTTACTTGCACTGGCTTTAACCAGCGTGATCGGCGTAATTATTACACCAATTCTGCTGAAAGGTTATTTTGGCTTTCCTGCCCTCGGTATTATTGCACCAGCTATAGCATCAATTATTAGTTATATTGCTATCTTAATTTTTCTTGCGATTTATCTAAATAAGAAAAAGCATCCACTTCGGCCGAACCGTCAGCTTTTGCAACATATCCGTCATAATTCGGCATTAAGTAAAATCATTTTACGCCTAGGTGTTCCAACCGGTATTCAAATGATTACCACTTCAATGGCCGGTTTAGTCATTGTGGGTTTAGTAAACCGTTTCGGAGCTCATGCCACAGCGGCCTATGGTGCCGTGAATCAGGTACTCAACTATATTCAATTTCCAGCGATTTCGATCTCCATCGCGGCCTCAATCTTTGCAGCACAAGCGATTGGTGCTGGTAAGTCGGACCTACTCGCACGTGTTACACGCACCGCTTTGGGAATGAACTTTTTATTTACAGGTGCCTTAATTGCACTCGGCTATCTCTTTTCAAAATATTTGATGGCTTTATTCATTACAGATCCAACTGTGGTGGTGTTAGGGCAACAGCTTTTATTTATTGTACTTTGGGCAATTTTATTCTTTGGTGCAGGTGCCATTTTTGCATCAATTATGCGTGCCAGTGGGACTGTAACCGTACCGATGCTGATTAACATCTCTGCCATTTTATTTATTGAAATGCCATGTGCTTACTGGTTTAGTTCGATGTGGGGGCTTAAAGGCATTTGGGTCGCCTATGCCTTGGCATTTGTCAGTTTATGTATTATTCAAGGCTTGTATTATCAATTTATCTGGAAGAAAAAGAAGATCAAAGTTCTTATTTAGAATGCATTAAACCTTATAAAAAAAGCCATCAATTGATGGCTTTTTTCTTTTAAATCTTATTTCATCCATTTGGTTACAATGGTTGAAGCACGTTGATATCCCGTTGGGAATAAACGCTGGAATGCATCCAGAATTTTTGCATCGCTACCAATGAGTAAACGGCGTTTATTTTTCAAAACTGCATCCAAAATTTGACGAGCTGCTTCCTCTGGTGGGGTACGCAATAACTTGTCAAAGTTTTGAATCGATTTAGTTGGGTCCATACCCAAGCTACTCAAACTATCACTCATTTTTGCAGCTTTAGCGATATTGGTACGAATACCGCCCGGATGTACACATAGCGAACTTACGCCGCATTTTTCAATATCTAACTCTTGACGCAATGACTCAGTAAAACCACGTACCGCAAATTTGGTCGCGTTATAGCCAGACTGGGTTGGCTGAGCTGTTAAACCAAATAAGCTGGAAACATTAATAATATGGCCATCTTGTGTTTGCTTAATGAACGGTAAGAATTCTTTAGTACCGTAAACCACGCCCCAGAAGTTAATTCCCACAATCCACTCTAAATCTTCGTAAGTCGCGCCTTCTACAGTTGAGCCTAAAGCTACACCAGCATTGTTAAAAATCAGGTTAACACAGCCATGATCTTGAACAGTTTCCTGTGCCCACTGCCTTACAGCCTCACGGTCAGAAACATCTAACTTCTTGGTTGTTACAGTAATGTTACTGTACGGTTTTAATAGCTCAACAGTTTTCTCTAAGCCCTTTTCATTAATGTCACTTAATGAAAGATGGCAGCCCTGCTTTGCCAGAAGAATTGCTAATTGTTGCCCAATGCCAGAACCCGCACCCGTAATTGCAGCGACTTTGTTTTTAAAATTTTTCATTGCCCATCCTTTGTTTTTCGATTTGCACAACTGGTTCATTGCATGTGCAATTTAGACTCTTTCAATATAATTTTGACAATATACATTGTCAATATAGTACACTGTAATTTCAGATAGATTGGCACAATTCTGCTGACGGCTTTATCATAGGGCTCATATTTGCCGAAAAACCGATAAATTAGGAAACCATTTATTTATGGCGACAAACGACTCAACCAGTAAAAAGAAAACAAAAACTGTGAGTAAAGAACGTCAGTTCAAAGGGTTATCTCTGTCTGAGCGCAAAGAGGCACGCCGCGAAAAACTCATTGAAGCCGGTATTGCAACTTATGGAACCCTTGGCTTTTTTTCCGTGACGGTAAAAGATGTCTGCCAAGAAGCAAAACTCACCGAACGTTATTTTTATGAATCATTTAAAAAGAGTGAAGATTTATTCCAGACTATCTTTTTAAAAATGATTGAAGAATTACAGCAAAACTTGATGCAAGCCGTCATTAAAGCGGCTCCAGACCCTGAGCAAATGGTCGATGCTGGTTTACGTGCTCTACTGAGTACTTTAAAAGACGACCCTCGTTTGGCTCGTATTGTGTATGTCGATGCAATTTTGGTCCAAGAATTACATAATCAAGCCACCATTCAGGAAACTCTCGCCCAGTTTGATCGTATGATTCAAGCTTTTGTGATGCTAACCATGCCGCAAATCCAGCATAACGAAAATGAACTCTCATTAATCGCTACTGGTTTAAATGGATACGTGACACAAATTGCCGTTCGATGGGTGATGGGCGGGTTTAAGCAGTCTCTAGAGCAAGTTTTAGCGGCCTGCCGTATCGTTTTTTTAGCTTTGCTCGCGAAAGTTTCAAAATAATATTAAAGTTTTTTGACACTGTTTTTATTTTAAAAACCTCGTTTAAGATAAGCTTGTAACACACTGAATGGTTTTAAGAAAATTTATACCTATCTGTCATCATTTGGTCATGCGCTTGCCGTATTTTTGTCACAAATTATTGCTAAATTCGATTTTATAGACTTTTCTGCAATGAAATTGTCATAATTAATCTTTGTAATAAGCCTGTCATAACTACAAAACGGTTCACCGTTAAAATCTACAAGGTATTACGCTGTGAAAGATGACTATATTTTAATTGTCGATGATGAGCTTCCTATCCGCGAAATGATCCATACCTCTTTGGACATGGCAGGCTTTCAGTGTTTACAGGCAGAAGATGCCAAACAGGCTCATCAAATTATCGTCGACCAACGTCCGGCGCTTATCTTGCTCGATTGGATGTTACCCGGGGGCGTAAGTGGGGTCGACTTATGTCGCCGTTTAAAACGTGATGAAAACTTAGCAGAAATTCCAGTCATTATGTTGACCGCTCGCGGTGAAGAAGACCACAAAGTACAAGGTCTGGATGCTGGTGCAGATGACTATATGACCAAACCATTTTCAACCCGTGAATTGGTTTCTCGTATTAAAGCTGTTCTACGCCGCGCAAATGCATTAAGCGGTGAAAAAACAATTGATGCCAATGGTTTAATTCTTGATCCTGTAAGCCAACGCGTAAGCTTTGGTAACAGTATTTTAGATATGGGACCAACAGAATACCGTCTGCTTGCATTTTTTATGACCCATCCGGAACGTGCCTATACACGTGCCCAGTTGCTCGATCAGGTGTGGGGCGGTAATGTATACATCGAAGACCGTACTATCGATGTGCATATCCGTCGTTTGCGTAAAGTCTTAGAACCTTTTGGTGTAGATCGATTTGTTCAGACTGTACGTGGTACAGGTTATCGTTTCTCAACACGTGCAGATTTAGCCGCAGGTTAACCAAAATTTATGTATGAACCCTACCCCGTCCCCGAACAGGTACGTGAACAAAAGCTTTCCCGCTACAGTAGTTTATGGACGTTTGCTAAACAAGATTTACGACTTTTATTATTTTTCCTGATTATTGCAGGTTTAGTCGGTTTAGGAATTGGGTATTTCTGGAGCTGTATTTTTATTGCCTTTGTGGTGTTTTTTACACTTCAGTTGCGTTCTTTATATTTGGTCAATGACTGGATTGCCAATAATCCATACGATGTCCCTCCGAACCTCAACGGAATTTGGGGGGCATTATTATTTAACGTTTACCGTGCCCAGCGCCAAGAACGTATTGTTCAAGCGGAAATGGTAGGACTTATTGACCGCGCTCAATCTTCATTAGTTGCACTTGCCGAAGCGGTAGTCTTGATTGATGATCAACATCAAATTGAATGGTGGAACCCAGCCGCAGAGCGTTTACTAGGAATTAGTCCACTTGACCGTGGTCGCAACTTATTAACCATTTTGCGCCAGCCAACTTTTATTGAATATTTTAACAATATTGATCAGGCACCCGATGGGATTAAACTCCATTCGAATTTTGATGATGACCGTTATGTACAGGTTAAGCTCACACGATTTGGTGGGGAAAGTCGCTTACTTGTGGCATACGATGTGACTCGTATGCATAATCTTGAGCAAATGCGTAAAGACTTTGTCGATAATATTTCGCATGAACTACGTACACCATTAACCGTGCTCAGTGGTTATATCGAAACCTTTACCGACCAAGAAGATATTAACCCGCGCTGGAAACGTGCATTTGACCAGATGCAATCTCAAACCAAACGTATGAATGCGTTGGTTAATGACTTACTACTGTTATCAAATTTAGAAAATAATAAGAAAATCGCAAAAAATCAGATTATTGAAATGCCGAGCTTAATGAATCAATTATTTGATGATGCTCAGGCCTACAATGCCGATTATGGACATACACTCAACTTACATATTGATAGCCACTGTGACCTCATCGGTTCAGACATGGAAATTGCCAGCGCATTTAGTAATTTAATTACCAATGCCATTAAGTACACACCAAAAGGCGGAACCATTACCATTGGCTGGCACGATGACGGTGAGCATGCTTACTTTAGCGTACAAGATACCGGTATCGGCATTAATCCTAAACATTTACCGCGTCTGACTGAACGCTTCTACCGCGTGGACAGCGACCGTAGTCGTCAAACCGGTGGAACAGGTTTAGGCTTAGCGATTGTAAAACACGTACTCATGCAACACGGCGCCTACTTAGATGTGCAATCTAAAGAAAATGAAGGATCAACCTTTACCGCAGTTTTTCCAAAAGAAAGACTCTATAACATGACTTAAAATCATCTTTCTTCAAATATAAAAAGCCGACTTATGAAAAGTCGGCTTTCTTGTAGTATTTAAACCAATTTACTTAAGATTTGAGCAATACGATTTTGTCTGATTTTTCTCTATAACATTTAAAAAGTCAGTGGCAAAAGTATGACTCTGACGTAGTGCATCGCGATGATCTCCACCATCAATTGATTGATAAATAGTTGGTTTTTTTGATTTACATAGCTGTTGGTAATAAGCATATGTTCCTCTAGGGTCAACTAAATGATCTTTAGAACCCTGAACAATCATTAACGGTACAGTCGGCACCATATTTTCAATAGACTGCTGTTTTAAATAAGACAAAAGAGGTTTTAAATCTGCATTAGGTCGA
The DNA here is from genome assembly GCF_031196675.1 of Acinetobacter sp. 148. NCBI lineage: Bacteria > Pseudomonadati > Pseudomonadota > Gammaproteobacteria > Moraxellales > Moraxellaceae > Acinetobacter > Acinetobacter sp. 148. The sequence continues at coordinate 99,815 of NZ_JAVIMT010000038.1, forward strand.
AATATGCTAGAAGGAGATTTCTTCAAATCAGATTGAAGTTCAGATAAACAGCGGCTACGTGCTTGAGTCAGCACATTGCCCATTTCTGGACTGACTAAATTCTCAGGAATAATACTTGGCTCTGCTGCTTGCGCTCCCAATAATACAATCGGGAAAAATGCTGCCACACTTGGTTCTGGGTTTGGATGACTCAACACATATTCTGCAATGCCTTCATATTGATAGCCACCTGGCGCAAGAGCAATTGCCCCTTTTAAATCTAGTTCGGGAGCATCTTTTTGACCATAAGCCGCCACGGTAATAGCAGCAGCACCGCCTTGGCTATGCCCCATCACCAACCACTGTTTATTAAAATCTTTTGGTTTAAGCATATGTAACGCCCGCACTGCATCTACTACTGTATGCAATTGGCTCTTTGCATTCATATAAGGATGTGCACCTAAAGTACCCAGACCTTGATAATCAGGTGCAACTACTGCATAGCCTCGTGCAAGCCAACCATCTAACGCTTTTGAAGCAACTTCCTGATATGAATGAACTGGTCCACCGGCATAATCACCCGAAGGTGCACAAGTATCGGCTACTCCTGTTGTACCATGCGCCCAAGCTAGTACGGGCCAGCCATTTTTTGGTGGTGTTCCTTTCGGTAATAAAATAAACGCTGAGGCAACGATAGGCTCGTCATTCACACCTCGACTACGATAATTTACTAATAAGCGCTGATCTGCATGAGGAAATAAATCCGTCACATCTTGTTGCGCTATAGAAAGTATTGAGCCCGGTTTTTCACTCACAATTTGCTTACTCAAATCTGTAATTGGAGCAGCCATAGCAGAACCAGATATCAAACAAATACTGCTAAATAAAATTTTTAATAAAGAATTACTTTTTCTAATCAAGGGATTACTCCTCTACTTTCTAATCATCATTTCAAATTAGTTTTATAAAAAAATATGCCCCCTATTGCATATAAAGAACCTAACAAGAGGCAAATGAAAGAACTCACATACCAAAATAGATGACTATTCTCACTAAATCTAGACTTTAAGCATAGAAATGCCAATCCATAGAAAATAAAAAAGAGAGCAAATGCTCTCTTTTTTATTTTCTATGGATGGGTTAAAGCGTATGGCCCATACGTTCGCCCATGACAACAACGGACTCGGCTTTAAAACGTTTTTCCCACTCGATTTTATCTTTTTCAAATAAAATAATTGCAGTAGAACCTAAATAAAAACGGCCAAGCTCAGCACCTTTCTCTAACTTCAACTCATGATGCTGTAATTCGATACGACCTGATGGTTTTACTTTACCTGTTGCCACAGTTTCAATACCTGCCACAATCATAGCGCCGACCAAAACAACGGCCATACGACCAAGCTCAGTATCAAATAAACATACCATACGCTCATTACGGGCAAATAATCCCGGTACATTTTCAGCAGTCACCTGATTTACTGAAAATAACTCACCCGGTACATATAACGTTTCAGTTAATGTGCCTGAAAATGGCATATGAACACGGTGATAATCACGTGGAGAAAGATAAACCGTTGCAAACTCACCTTCTTGGAAAGGCTGAGCAAGTTGTGGATCGCCAATTAACTTTTCTACAGAGAAACTTTGGCCTTTTGCTTGAAATACTTCGCCCGCAGTGATTTTACCAATTTGAGAAATCGCGCCATCCGCTGGTGAAACAATACTATCCGGATTTTCATCAACTAAACGTACGCCATCTTTCAAGGCACGGGTAAAGAAATCATTAAAAGATTTATATTTCAGTGCATTGCCTTGTTCAGCAATCGATAAATCAATGCCGTATTTGGTTTTAAATGCATGAATAACAGCAGCTTTTAAAATTGGATTTTCACTTGCAGCAACTTTACCCACTACACGACTTAACTGATGCTGAGGAACAAGATTTTGTGCCTTAATAAATAATTCTTTTTTTAAGCGAGATGTAAAACTCAAGACGGCGATTCTCCAGTAATGATAGGACTATCGAGGCGATTGCCCCATTCACTCCACGCACCATCATAGGCTTTTGCTTCCCAACCTAAAAGTCTAGCCAGAATATAAGCCAAACCAGAACGGTGATGTGACTGGCAGTATACGACTACAGGTTGCTTTAAATCGAACCCAAGTTGTTCAAGACGCTGCCGCGTGCGTTCAAGCGGATGCAATTTTAGATGATTTTGACGATTAAGTGCAGTACTCCATTCAAAATGGAGGGCATTTGGAATGTGACCACCGCGTCGCGCTGCTAAACGGACGCCACTATATTCATCACTGGTTCTGCAATCCCACAATTGCACACTTTCTTGCTCAACTTGTTTGCGTAGTTCTTCATAGTTCACTCGGAACTGAGCAGCATGTGATAAATCGATCTGAATTAAGTTATCAACTCGAGGAAGTTCTTCAACCTCAGCTGTGGTGGGTAAACCTGCACCAAGCCATGCATGAATTCCGCCATTAATTAAACTTGTACGGGTAAAACCTAAGCAATGGAGATTCCAGATTAAACGCCCTGCCCATGCTCCACCTTCATCATCATAGACCACCACATGGTGATTTGGTGAAATATTCAATTTTTCAATAAGCGCTTGTAAACCCGCTTCATCCGGTAAAACACCTGTTGCTTCTTCGTGTTGAGCAACTAACCATTTAGGTTGTAAGTGAATAGCATGCGGAACATGGAGCTGCTCATAAACTGATGCACGGCTCAAATCAACAATACGGATATATTCATTGCCTAAATAAGGCACTAACTCTTCTGCTTCTATTAATAAATCGAGTTTAAAATCAGGGAGTGTCATCGTCATGGTTACTTTTTATACCAGCTTAATTTCATCTTAGCATAAGCTTATATCTATCAAACCCTGATTTTCTGCTAGTGTTTAGCAGAAAATAAGATATTAAAATTCTCAAGTCTTAAGTGGCTGCCAAGCGCTTAAGCTCTATTGTAATTAAATTGCTTCATCCAGCTCTTCGATTTGGAAAACCTGACGTAAATAGGCCAAGAATGTATCGTTATCAGTCATGGTTTTGCCAGGGCTGTCCGAAATTTTAGCAACAGACTGACCATTACACTCAACCAGTTTCAATACAATATTGAGCGGTGTTTGGCCCATGTCATTGGTCAAATTAGTACCAATACCGAAACTCACCTGGAAACGGTCTTTGAAATATTGATGTAGCTCCCAAGCCTTTGGTAAATTAAGGCCATCACTAAAGGTCAACATTTTGGTTTTGGTATCAATTTTTAATTTACGATAGTGTGCATATGCTTTATCACCCCACTCGTACGGATCACCACTGTCATGACGTAAGCCATCAAATAATTTGGCAAAATACAAGTCAAAATCTCTGAGGAAAGCGTCCATACCCACAACATCAGTTAAAGCAATTCCTAAGTCTCCGCGATATTCTTGAACCCACGTCTCTAAAGCAGCTTTTTGAAAGTCACGTAAGCGAACATCAAGCGCCTGAAAAGCTTGTAAGAATTCGTGGGCCATGGTTCCAATTGGCGTAATATTTAACTCTTTGGCAAGCAAGACGTTACTTGTACCACGGAACACATTTGGCACAGTGTTATGAAATGCAGCAACTACATGTTTTTGCCATTCAAAACTATAACGACGGCGGGTACCAAAATCAGAAACTAAAAATGGTGGATCATTCGGTTGTTGAGATTTTTCGTATTGCTGAATTAATTCAAGTTTTGTTTGTAAACGACGCTCGCCTTCAGCCCAGACTTCATCTGTTTTAATCCGGCTAAAATATAATTCATTTACAATGGCTAAAACAAAAATCTCAAACATCATGGCCTGAACCATTGGCCCTTCAATACGGATGTCTAATCGACCTTCTTCATCTATACTCGCATGAATAAAACGGCGTTTGAGTTGAAATAATTCTAAATAATCGACAAAGTCGCTTTTAATAAATCGTAATTTTCTTAAATATTGTAGTTCGTCTTCTTTATATTTGAGATTACATAAATGGTCGAGTTGCTCGTTTAAGTCATCCAAAATATCCACTAATGGATAGACCGTATCTTCTAAATTTCTGCAACGAAAATGATAGACGCTATGTGTTTGCGGGAATTTATGCAGAACCACTTGTAGCATCGTAAATTTGTACAAGTCTGTATCAAGTAAAGAATGGATAATTGGAGACATAGTCAATGATTATTCGCTTGCTTCTTAGCATTAAAGCATATTTTTCTAGATGAATTGCGAGCTTTTATACCATTGTTGCAGTTCCATGAAATTTCCTTTTAAAAATCATTTAATTTAATTTCTGCTAAACTGCATCCATTCAATTAATTGCAGAAACTTTCTCTAACAATGCGCGCTTTAATACAACGAGTTCTTGAAGCTAAAGTAGTAGTAGACGGTGAAACGACCGGTGAAATCCAGCATGGCTTATTGGTTTTTTTAGGGATCGGTCGAGACGACACGCTTGCCACCGGACAAAAGCTCATCGACAAGATTTTGAAATATCGTATTTTTGATGATGAGCAAGGCAAAATGGGCTGGAATGTATCTCAGGCAAATGGCGGAGTCCTGCTTGTTTCACAGTTCACTTTAATGGCTCAAACGCAAAAAGGACTACGTCCAGACTTTGGTCCGGCCATGCCACCTAGCGACGCAAAAGCACTATATGAACAGTTGGTAGAATATACTCGTTCACAGTTTGAAAATGTTCAAACAGGTATTTTTGCTGCGGATATGAAAGTTCATTTGATTAATGATGGACCAGTCACTTTCAATTTAGAAGTTGAAGCATAGATATAAAAAAACTCCCAATCGGGAGTTTTTTGTTAGATCTTAACGACCAGTTTTTTCTTTAATAAAAGCACGTGCTTGACGTACTTTATCTTTTACTGGTTTTGGTAATTTTGGTGGAATCAATTTAGCTGCTTGGTTAAACCAAACGAGCAAGCTGAAATCACCTTCCATTTTAATGCTGCCGTCTTGCATACCCGTCATAAATGCTGTTGGGTCACCTTTGAGTAAAGTTTTTACGCCTTGTTCGCTATCTGCAAACTGCAAAATAAAGTCAGCTTTTTCAGGTGATCCAGCAACTGTATCGATGTGACCATGATTAATAATAATTTGGCGAGCCACACCTAAATCAGTACCAATTTGAATACGGAATGCGCGATCATGCACTAGCTCAATAAACTTAGGACTTGTACGTGCCAACTGTTTCATACGCAGCGCCAAACCTGCTACCAATAAATCTAACGGGTCTGTACTGACATCAACAAGTGGTAACTTGACTACAGGTATAGAAGAAAGTTTCATGAACATTCACGCCTATTGTATTTTTATGAAAACCTTGGGGCAAAACTCAGCAAGGACTCACCATTGCCTGTTTCGTGCATCGACTGATGATATTCTAATTGGCAACGCAATCTATATATGAAACGTCAACAGACCAGTCTATCGTAGCATAACTGGCTATTTTTTAATAAATGCTTTGTATAATAAAAATCATGTTTTCGTAAATAAAAAAGGCATGCTGTGCATACCTTTTTACCGTTAGATAACAATTAAATTATCGGCTAGAACATTGCTGCTGATCATCTTCATATACTGGCGTGTGTTCTATATATTGGCGATTTGCCAAAGCCTTCTGTGCCTGTTTATCCTCACGTAATAAAACAAATGTAACCATTACCATCGCTAGACTTAGTGCAGTTAAATAACTATATGTGACTGGCATTTCAAAAGTGACTTGAACTCCAAAACGGACCACTTCCAATAGCCCCCAAAAAAACATCCCTGCAAGCATAAAACCAAGCCAACGACGGTAAGGAGAAAAGAACACAGCAACAAGCGCGACAGCAATTAAGCTGAGTCCGGCGATAGCGGCAAAATTCGCTGTTACCATAGAAACCTCCGTCTTAATGAAAACGTCTAAAAACATTCGGTCTGAACACCAGACCTCATTCCAAAAACAACTTTAATTCATGATTTGTGTTGAAGCTTAGAAAGCATTATGGATGTTTTTTTTTAGAAAAAAAGACCTGTTATTTGTCGATGCGACATACTTTGTCGCAACATTCTTTTGTCATTACATTTTTGTAAATTTAAAAAAGTTCTACTTCCTATATGGCATCAATTCTGGCGTGTCATTACAAAAAACTATGCTGTTTTTTTGTCTTAAAATAAGTTTTTTTCAGTTTTTTTTATTGCCTTTTTTCTGTGCATAATTTTGTCATAACTTGCTTGTTTTTATGACTATTCTGCATAAAAAAAGCGCTACTCTTGAGCAGCGCTTAATGATTGTTCACTATTATTTAAGCACGGCTTAAATCTTTGTCATGCATACCGAGTAAATACAGTACTCCATCCAGACCAACGCTTGAAATCGCCTGATTTGCATTTTGACGCACCAGTGGTTTAGCACGATATGCCACGCCAAGTCCTGCAATCGCAAGCATCGGTAAATCATTTGCGCCATCGCCAACAGCCATCGCTTGCTCTAGTGAAATACCGAGTTTGTTCGCCAGCTCACGCAGCAACTCCGCTTTACGGGCACCATCAACAATTACACCTTTTACTTCACCTGTCACAACGCCATCTTGTACATCTAAAACGTTAGCGTGAACTTCATCAATGCCTAATTTAGCTTGTAAATATTCAGCAAAATATTGGAAGCCACCAGATAAAATTGCCGTTTTATATCCAAGGGCTTTTAAAGTCGAAATGAGGCGCTCGGCACCTTCGGTGATTGTCAATCGCTCGGCAATTTTAGGTAAAACTGACGCATCAAGACCTTTGAGTAAAGCAACCCGCGCACGGAAACTTTGTTGGAAGTCCAACTCACCTTGCATCGCTCTTTCAGTGATTTCAGCAACTTGCTCACCCACCCCTGCTTCAAGCGCCAATTCATCAATCACTTCTTGTTCAATTAAAGTTGAATCCATATCGAAGCAGACTAAACGGCGGTTACGTCGATAAGCGTTATCTTCCTGAACAGCCACATCAATATTTAATTCGCTTGAAAGAAGCAAACAAGCTGCACGCATAGCTTGAGCATCTAAAGTCGGACCACTGCTTAAACCAAACTGTACACAAGCACGGCGAGGCAATGTGCTATCTTTTTCAAGATCTACACGACCTGATAAACGAGTTACAGTTTCGATGTTAAAGCCTTGGCTAGACACAATTTGTGTAACGGCTTGTAAATGTGCAGCAGTGAGTTCCGGTGCTAAAGCCGTGACGATATAACGAGTTCGTCCACCTTCGCTGACCCATTGATCGTATTCTGCGCCCGAGATAGGTTTAAAGCGCACTGTTAAGCCAATATCATGTGCTAAAATCAAAATCTCTTTCATTGCCAACGCGGTCGCGGTTTCATTTTCAGAGGCGACCACAATGCCCAATGTCAGTTGATTATGAATAACAGCCTGACCTACATCCAGTATTTGCAATGAATGTACGGATAGTACTTGCATTAATCGGGTAAACTGGTTTGGTTGGTCCGGTCCTAAAAAGGATATAAGAATGATTTCTCGCATGAATTGACTCTAGTCTGAGTGACAACTATTGTAAGAATCATAATCGAATTTCAATATAATTGCCTTGGAAGTTTAACTTGATTGCGCCTAGACAAGGGCTATTTGCTAGCCTACTGATCATTAGTTTTGCATTGCATACCTTTTTATTGGTGATTGCAACGACACACCAGCTCAATGAAAACCGTGCGAGTCAAGGTCAGCTCATGACCAGTCAACTCGTTGCAGACAGCTTATCTGAGCTTGAACCTGCCAATACGGTCTCTTTAGCTCTGATTGCCAATCGCTATGCGACCAATCCAAGTGTGGCATCTATCCGTATTCTTGACGCCAATAAACAAGTTTTGGCAACAAGCGGCATGTCAAAAACTCGCCAAGGTGAAATTTTTGTTCGTGATGCGCTTCAAAACGAGAAAAAAGTCGGTTCTATTGAAATCACACTAATTCAACCAAGTATTGGGGAAATTCTTCGTACCCAATGGCTTGCGATTTTAGCTTCACTGTTTTTACATGTTTTATTATGGCTGGCTTACCGCGCCATTGCTCGCCCAACGCGTAGCGAATACTTAGCCCGTATTAACGAAGAAAACCGTTTAAAACATGAGATTCAAGAGTTAACTCAAGCTCTAGCACTGGAAAAACAAAATACGGTAACCTTGGTAGCTCAAGCTCAGCAGCAAGCTAAAGCTAAACCAATTGTTCGCTCACAACCAGAAAAAAGCTTAGAGTCTACAGACCAAAATACCTTGGCACTTAATATTCAATTTTATGACCCTAAACAGTTATTAAGTAGTGTTAACCAGTCTGTTTCTGTACCGTACTTTAAACTTTGTCAGCTCTTCTTAAACAAGAGTATTGAGCTATGTACAAAGCATTATCATTTGAAAGCGACTGATATTGATGTCGTAGACGAGTTTCATGCAGAGGGAGCAACACTTGCCATTTCGACTTCACATCCACACGCTGTAGAGTGTCTACTTATGGTAGGTACGGTTTTCCAATTGCTTTCAGACGTTTTATATAAGCGTTACCGTGAAGATAAACGCTTTGCGCTACAAACTCGCAGTGCCGTGTGTAATGCCGTAGAAGCAATGCAAATTGATGCCAAAGAAGCTGCTCAACGTTTAGCGCAACATCTTCATGCGAAAGAATCTGCACTCTACCTTGATAATGAACAGCTTAAAGCAATTCAAGACAGCTATCAGCTTGTTGCAATGCCTAACCCAAGTAATGTCATGACTCGTCATGCATTTATGATCAATGGTATGAATGCTGAATGTGCAGAGCTTGCACAAAATATTCGAACTGAAATTTTGATGGGTAAAAAATCAATTCCTCAAAATGACAGCCCGAGTAGTGCAGCATCTTAAAAATTTATTGTGCGCATTTAAACCTAGCCATTCGGCTAGGTTTTTTTATCTAAATTTATGGTATTTATTTTAAATAATTTTATTTCTTTATGATTTATTTATCTAAATAAATCCGGACTTATGATGTTGAGCCGTAAATTTGGATAAATCAGAATCATAGGCAAAATTCTATAAACAGCGTAAACTATGCGAAATTTATTCAATAGAAATTGTCTTACGACAAAAAAAGGTGAAAGCGAATGCCGCTGAGTCGTGTTGAAGAACTTGTCGCCGATATTCGTGCAGGCAAAATGGTCATCTTAATGGATGACGAAGACCGTGAAAATGAAGGTGACCTTGTCATCGCAGCAACGCATGTACGCCCTGAAGATATTAACTTCATGATTACACATGCACGCGGTTTAGTTTGCTTAACTTTAAGCCGTGAACGTTGTAAACAATTAAACCTCCCGCTGATGGTTGACCAGAACGGTGCCCAGCATGGTACTAACTTTACGTTATCTATCGAAGCAGCTGAAGGTATTACTACTGGTATTTCGGCAGCAGAACGTGCTCACACGATTCAAGCTGCTGTGGCAGCACATGCCAAACCAACCGATATTGTACAACCGGGCCATATTTTCCCACTCATGGCACAGCCAGGTGGTGTATTACACCGTGCAGGTCATACCGAGGCAGGTTGTGATTTAGCACGACTAGCAGGTCTTGAGCCTGCATCTGTCATTTGTGAAATCATCAAAGAAGATGGCACAATGGCACGCCGCGCAGATTTAGAAATTTTTGCTGAGAAGCATGGCCTAAAAATTGGTACAATTGCCGACCTAATTCACTACCGTATGACCAATGAGCAAACTGTAGAACGTTTGGATCAAAGAACGATTCAAACAGAATATGGTTCATTTGAGCTCTATCGCTATCGTGAGATAGGTAACCCTGACATTCATTTGGCTTTAGTCAAAGGTGAGCCAAAAGAAGGCGTTACAACGGTACGTGTACATGGTTTTAGTCCTGTTCGCGATTTGCTTAAGCTAAATAAAGCTGACGGTGAACCGGCTTGGAATCTAGACCGTGCGCTACAAACGATTGCAGCAAGTGACCGCGGCGTTTTAGTCTGGATCGGACAAGATCATTTGCAAGACTTGGGACCAGCGTTGGATGATTTAACTAAGCCAAAACCGGTGAAATCCAATGCAGCACTTTCACATCAATATCAAACCATTGGTGTTGGTGCTCAAATTTTGCGTGATTTAGGTGTTGAAAAAATGAAGCTTCTTAGCTCACCATTGCGTTTCAATGCCTTATCTGGCTTTAATTTAGAAGTAGTGGAATATGTCACTGCTGATCAAATCACAACGAAATAATCGAGGTTGCTATGGCAATTCGCCGTATTGAAGGTTTATTACATCTCGCAAGCGAAGGTCGTTATGCGATTTTAGTGGGTCGTTTCAACAGTTTTGTTGTTGAACACTTATTAGAAGGCGCGATCGACACGTTAAAACGTCATGGCGTAAATGAAGATAACATTACTGTTATTCACGCTCCAGGCGCATGGGAACTACCGATCGTTGCTAAAAAATTAGCTACATCAAACCAGTTTGATGCCATCATTGCACTCGGTGCAGTCATTCGTGGTAGCACACCTCACTTTGACTTTGTTGCTGGTGAATGTGCGAAAGGTTTAGGTGTAGTTGCGTTAGAAAGCAGCTTGCCTGTTATCAATGGTGTATTAACTACTGACAGCATCGAGCAAGCAATCGAACGCTCAGGTACAAAAGCAGGAAACAAAGGTAGCGAAGCTGCTTTAACTGCAATTGAAATGGTTAATTTATTAAAGGCAATTTAAAGCATGTCTCAAACACTGCAAGCCGCTTATGCAGCAAAACGTAAAGCACGTCGTTTTGCTGTACAAGGTATTTATGAGTGGCAAATGAGTCACAACCCTGTACATGAAATTGAAGCGCGTACACGTGCTGAAAATGCAATGCACAAGGTAGACTTGAACTATTATCACGAACTACTTACTCAAGTTATCGCTCAGCACGAAGACCTTGATGCGTTACTTATTCCGGTACTTGACCGTGAAATTGACGCACTAGATGGTGTAGAGCTCGCAACTTTGCGTTTAGGTGCTTACGAGTTACGTGATCATCTAGAAATTCCATATCGTGTGGTACTTGATGAAGCAATCGAACTTGCGAAGCATTTTGGCGGAGCAGACAGTCATAAATACATCAATGGTGTATTAGACCGTTTAAGTTCGACACTGCGTAGCGCAGAAAAACAACAAGCAAAATAATAGGCTTGATGTTCTATGGCTGAGTTCTCAATTATTGACCAATACTTTAATCGTCAGTCACATCCTGACGTTGCGCTTGGTATTGGTGATGACTCAGCCTTAATTACTCCCCCTCCAAATCAACAACTGGTGATCTGTGCAGATACACTTGTTGCTGGACGTCACTTCCCTCTTGAAACCTCGCCCCATGCGATTGGCTGGAAAAGTGTTGCCGTAAATCTGTCTGATATTGCTGCAATGGGCGCCAAACCACATAGTATTTTACTTGCGATCAGCTTGCCTCAAGTTGACCATGAATGGCTTGAAGGATTTAGTCAGGGAATCTATGACTGTTGTAATCAATTTGGAGTTGCCTTAATTGGCGGAGATACCACTCAAGGTCCGCACCTTACTATTACCGTCACGGCCATGGGCTGGATTGAAACAGGAAAAGCTGTATTACGTTCAGGTGCTAAGGTCGGTGATTATGTTTGTGTAAGTGGGCAGATTGGTGATGCTGCTTATGGGCTTCAGCATTTAGGACATTCCCTACAACAAAGACTGGACTATCCGACGCCACGTTGTAAGCTTGGAGAAGAGCTAAAAGGGCTCGCCTCTAGCATGATCGATGTGTCAGATGGTTTAGCTCAAGATTTAGGACATATTTTAAAAGCATCCAAGGTTGGAGCACGACTCATTCTTGAAAAATTACCTGTCGATCCTGTACTGCAACAACTAGAAGAACGACAACGTTGGCAATATGCCTTGGCAGGTGGTGATGACTACGAATTATGTTTTACAATAACACCGCAAAATTATGAAAAACTTTTGCAAAAACAACTAGACGTTAAGATTACAATGATCGGACAGATCGTTGAGCAAACAAAACTAACTTTTGAGCATTTGGGTTCAGATTACCCATTGCAAATTCATGGATACCAACACTTTGCATAAACCGCCGATTCATTTTAAAGACATGTCTTGGTTCAACCGCTGCATCGTTTTCTGTGGGGTTGGTTTTGGATCTGGTCTTGCTCCTAAAGCACCTGGTACTTTTGGCTCTGCTTTTGCCTTACTTTTTGTTCCCATCTGGTTATCTTTCGGTTTTACTTTAAGTTTAATCGCTATTCTCATCATGTCAGTGGTGGGTATTTATATTTGCGGTCAAACTGCAAAAATCCTTGATGTTCATGATGATGGACGAATTGTTTGGGATGAATTTGCAGGACAATCAATTACTCTTCTGCCTTTAATATTTTTTAATATAATGTCGTTACAATGGGCACTAGTTGCTTTTTGCTTATTCCGCCTGTTTGATGTTTGGAAACCTTGGCCAATCCGTGTTGCTGACCAGAAAGTTGCTGGTGGCTTCGGAATTATGCTAGACGACATCATTGCAGGGCTTTGGGCGGCACTCTGTATCATCATATTTATTACTTTCTGGGGCGTAACGCCATTTAAGTAGGTTTACTCATGTCAACTACCGTCATTATCCTTGCTGCAGGCAAAGGAACGCGAATGCGTTCACAACTACCTAAAGTATTGCAACCTTTAGCTGGACGCCCGCTACTAGGACATGTTATTAAAACAGCAAAACAACTATTAGCAGAAAATATCATTACCATTTATGGACATGGCGGCGATCACGTAAAAAAGACTTTCGCACAAGAAAACATTCAATGGGTTGAACAAGCAGAACAGTTAGGGACTGGTCATGCTGTACAAATGACTTTACCGGTACTTCCTAAAGACGGCATTTCATTAATTTTATACGGTGATGTTCCTTTAGTCCGTCAAACAACGCTTGAACAGCTGATTGAAGCATCAAATAAAACCGGTATTGGTATGATTACTTTACATGTCGATAACCCAACAGGTTATGGTCGTATTGTCCGCCAAGACGGTAAAATCCAAGCGATTGTTGAACATAAAGACGCAACCGAAGCTCAGCGTCAAATTCAAGAAATTAACACAGGTATTTACTGTGTCAGCAATGCAAAACTTCATGAGTGGTTGCCTAAGCTTTCAAATGAAAATGCACAAGGCGAATACTATTTAACTGATATCGTTGCGATGGCTGTTGCTGATGGTCTAGAAATCGCCTCAATTCAACCAGAGCTCGCATTTGAAGTTGAAGGTGTAAATGACCGCCTGCAACTTGCAGCACTTGAGCGTGAATTTCAAAAACAACAAGCAAAAGAACTTATGCAGCAAGGCGTAACTTTTGCTGATCCTGCACGTTTTGATTTGCGTGGTACAGTAAAAGTTGGTCATGATGTCCGTATTGATGTGAATGTCATTATTGAAGGCGACTGTGAACTCGGTGACTTTGTCGAAATCGGTGCTGGCTGTATCTTAAAAAATACAACCATTGCAGCGGGCACTAAAGTCCAAGCATACAGCGTTTTTGATGGAGCAGTTGTTGGAGAAAATACCCAAATTGGTCCATTCGCACGCTTACGTCCAGGTGCTAAATTGGCTAACGAAGTACATATCGGCAACTTTGTTGAAGTCAAAAATACAACGATCGGTCTAGGCAGTAAAGCTAACCATTTCACCTATTTAGGTGATGCCGAGATCGGTGCTGAATCAAATATTGGGGCAGGTACAATCACCTGCAATTATGATGGTGCAAATAAACACAAAACCACTATTGGCGATGCAGTTTTTATCGGTTCTAATAGCTCGCTGGTTGCGCCTGTGACTATTGGTAATGGAGCAACAGTCGGTGCGGGTTCTGTGATTACGAAAGATGTGGCTGAACAAAGTCTCTCCTTTGAGCGTGCTCAACAAATTTCTAAAGCAAATTATCAACGTCCCCAAAAGCTTAAAAAATAAGAGGATTGAAATATGTGTGGTATCGTCGGAGGCGTTGCAGAACGTTGTGTAACCGAGATTTTAATTGAAGGTTTAAAACGTCTTGAATATCGTGGCTATGATTCGGCAGGCGTTGCTTTACTCAATAACCAGCAAATTTTACGTGAGCGCCGTGTTGGTAAAGTTGCCAATCTTGCAGACGCTGTTTCAGAACACCAGCTTACTGGAGCAATTGGTATTGCGCATACCCGTTGGGCAACACACGGTAAACCGACCGAAAATAATGCTCACCCGCACATGTCAGGCAAGGTAGCAGTCGTTCACAACGGTATTATCGAGAACTATCAAGAGCTTAAAGATGACCTTCAAGCTTTAGGATATGTATTTACTTCTCAAACAGATACTGAAGTGGTAGCCCATTTAGTTGCAGAAGCTCTAAAAAATACTGATAGTTTACTTGAAGCAGTAGAATCTGTAGTTCCTCAGCTTAAAGGTGCCTATGCGTTAGGTATTATTCACAGTGATTACCCAGATGAACTCATTACTGTACGTGAAGGTTCACCACTTGTAATTGGTGTGGGTATTGGCGAGAACTTTATCAGTTCAGACCAATTGGCCCTTTTACCAGTAACGAACCGTTTTATTTACTTAGAAGAAGGCGATATTGCTCGTCTTACTCGTACTTCAATTGAAGTATTTGTAAAAGGTGAACGTGTTGAACGTCCAGTTAAAGAACTTGATGCAACTGTAAGCAGCGCTTCAAAAGGTGAATATAAACACTACATGCTCAAAGAAATTTATGAGCAGCCTGAAGCAATCAAACAAACAATTTCTCAAGCACTTGATGGCAACAATTTACGTGATGATTTCTTGAAAGATGCTGATGCAGATTTCAGTAAACTTCAAAGTGTTCAAATTATTGCGTGTGGTACAAGTTATCACTCAGGAATGATCGCTAAATATTGGTTTGAACAGTTAATTGGTGTGCCATGCCAAGTTGAGATTGCGAGTGAATTCCGTTATCGCTCACCAGTGATTGTGGAAAATACACTTTACATCTGTATTTCACAATCAGGCGAAACAGCGGATACCTTAGCTGCACTACGTGAAACTCAAAAACGTGCTAAAGCAAATAATATCGATATTCAGACTTTAACGATCTGTAACGTCGCAACTTCTTCAATGGTGCGTGAAACTGATCACCACTTATTGACGCTTGCAGGTCCAGAGATTGGTGTTGCATCAACAAAAGCGTTCACGACTCAGCTTGCTGCATTAATGTTGTTAATCTTGAAAATTGGTCAAGTGAAACAGCGTATTAGCAATGTGATGATTGAAGAGCTTGCTCGTGAATTGTGGCATAGCCCGAAAGTCATTCTTGATACGCTTAAGCAAGATGCTGAAATTTTACGTTTATCAGAATTGTTCGTTGAAAAACAACACTGTTTATTCTTAGGCCGTGGCACACACTATCCAATCGCTTTGGAGGGTGCATTAAAGCTTAAAGAAATTTCATATATTCATGCAGAAGGCTATGCAGCTGGTGAGTTGAAACACGGCCCATTGGCACTTGTAGATAATGAAATGCCAATCGTGATTCTTGCACCAAATGACGAAATGCTTGATAAGCTTAAGTCAAATATGGAAGAAGTTCAGGCGCGTGGCGGTGAATTATTCGTTTTCGCTGATGAAAATAGTGGTGTAGTTGAAAAAGACCGTCAACATGTCGTTCATATTCCAGCAGTAAACGAATGGCTTGCACCAATCATTTATAGCGTACCAGTTCAGTTATTGTCTTATCACGTTGCTGTATTACGTGGTACAGACGTTGACCAGCCACGTAACTTGGCGAAGTCAGTAACTGTAGAGTAATTCAAAAAAAATCATTATTAAGGCATCACCTGCTTTAATAACTGATTTATTAAGCCCGATATGCATTAATTGCCTATTGGGCTTTTTTATTGCCTTCATACTGCTACACAGAAGCTTTCCTACGGAAGAAAATAGAGAACTCTGCTTAGGTCCCCGTGTCACAACGGACTTTTTACTTTTGCGCTGATTTAAAGTTTGAGAGATCATTGAGACACAGAGATAAGGAAGCTAAGCGAACTTAGCCCATTTCAGTTTTGTCACAGCGTTGAATGCTGCTAAACAAGTTAGGAGCAAAGTCCTGTGGGAGATCAGGACTTTGCAAACTGGTGTGTTTTAAACGTTGTACGGTTTGAGGTGAATACACCTGTACAAGCTGTTGGCAAATACAATTGCAACTGGCTTGCATGTGTTCACTTGACAAACAAATTCTTTTAAATTCCTGCTGAGCATTGGCATCATCATTTGTAATACTGTAAACACCGAACACAAGGTTTAAAAACAATATAAATTTATGAAGTTTCATATTATTCTCATAATTATTTATATCTTTAAATAAAATAAAAATATAACTCATCTAAATGTTTAAATATTTTTTAAATAATAATTAACCCCCACAAACACAGGAAAATAAAATAATTAAAATTTTAAAATAGAAATAATTTATAAATTTAAAAAATTAGGTCGCAAAAACCCATATTTTAAATAAATAAAATAATTAATTGAGAGAGAAAATGAGTTTGAATAATGGTATGGCCAACTCCTTAAAAATGGAGTTCTACCACCAGATTACCGCGAACTAATTTAGGGTGGTAGAACGAAAGAGGGTTAGCAGACTGACCTAGCGACCAGCACGCGCGAACGCGTCCCCCTTCCGCCCTACCATAGAGAAAAAGGGGGCATAAAGGTTCCACACGAGAAATACTGAGGAAGTATAACCCGCTACGCTAGGGTCGGTCTGCTAAAACCGGCTGGCAATGTAGGCCAGCAACGAGATAATAATTGGTGATTTTAATTACGTCAATTTATTTTAATGAAAAAAATTTAAATATAATAATTTTATTAATATTTAAAATAATATTACCCTTGTTTTTATTTATAGTTTTTAATTAAATTTAAAATATAAAATTGATTTATATATATTTAGTTAATAAAAATTGGATGGCTGAACTTATTGAAATGTCTTCAAGAAAGAAATTAAATGAATTGAAACAAAAACACGAAAAAACCTAGATTGAGACAGAAAGATACTTCTGCTAGGCTTGTTTGATTAATAATAAGGTTTGCATCATAATGTTGAATAATATCTTCGGTATCTTGGAAAAAATAGGATTTGGTGCTCAGAAACGGGCGATTAGTATCCAGTTTTCAAATGCAGAGCTTAATTCACAAATTATGTTGCAACGTATTGATGGTTATCATGGCATTAATGACGGACTATCAGCAGAGCTTATTTGTTTATCGACAAACCCATATATTGAATTAAAAAATTTTATCGGCTGTCAGGTTGCAGTTGATCAAGTGACAGATTCAGGTCAGCTTTTTAGAACTACGGGTATAGTCACTGGCGCTAGCCAAGGACAAAGTGACGGCGCTTTCAGTCTGTACCGCTTGACTATGCAGGATGCAACGAGCTTATGGCATAAACGACGCAACAGCCGTGTGTTTATGAATAAAAGCGTAGTGGACATTATCGAAGTCATCTTTAAGGAATGGCAAAGTAAGAGTCCTTTATTTGCATCAAGTTTACAGTTAGATACGAGTGGTTTAACCAAAACATATGATGTACGCCCGTTTTCCATGCAGTCAAATGAAAGTGATTATGCATATTTAACGAGGATAATGCGTGAAGAATCGATTAACTGGCTTGTGGGCGAGGCAAGTTATCTTGTAGCAAGTAATAGCCAAAGTATTGAGGCACAAAAACTACGTTTAATTGATGATAATGCTCAGTTTCAATCGCTTGAACGTAGAACCATTCGTTACCATCGTTCTAACGCAACTGAACAATATGACAGTATCACTAGCTTTATTGCACAAAGACAATTACAACCAACAGCGATACATATACAACGTTGGCAAGCGGATAGTCTTAGTCAAGAAGATGCCAGTGGTTTAGTGGTCAGCTCACATCAACACAGCGCTCTACGAGATAATGAAAGCTTAAGTTTAGAACAGGCATGGAATATATCTCCTGCTTGGATAAGTGATCTTAAAGGAGAAGATCAAGCCACAGCTTCAAGTAATAGTCAGTTAGATCGACTGAATAAGCATCTTAACCAATATCACGCCTTGCAAGCCAAGTATTTTACTGCGCATAGTAGTGTGCGTGACACTCAAGTCGGTTATTGGTTCCAATTACATGATTATCCAGAGTTAGAGAAAAATCATAGTCAGCAAGATAAAGAGTTTTTAATCCTTAATAAGCACTTTTATAACCAAAATAACTTGCCCAAAGATATTCAAGACCAAGTAGAAAAACTATTGACCTTAAGTCACTGGCAAAACAGTAAAGACAGTGATCAAGAACGTCAGGCCAATGAATTTGTGGTCGTTCGTAGAAATATTAATGTTGTTCCTGAATATAATCCTTTAAAGCATCGCCCTGTTGCTCATGTACAACGTGCCAAAGTGGTCAGTGATGGTGAAGAAATCCATGTGGATGAATGGGGACGGATTAAAGTCAGATTCTTATTCACACGTACCGATGACCATGCTCATGATGGCGGTGCGGGTGCCAATAATAGTGATACAGATTCGGCATGGGTAGATGTTCTTACCCCTTGGGCTGGTGAAGGCTATGGGGCACGTTTTTTACCGCGTAAAGATGAAATCGTAGTGATTGATTTCTTTGACGGCAACATTGACCGCCCTTTTGTAACGGGGCGCATCCATGAAGCGCAGCGTTCGCCAACGAAGTTTGATATTAAAGGGCAACTTCCTGACACAAAAAAACTGAGTGGTATTCGATCCAAAGAGGTTGGCGGTAGTGGATATAACCAGCTGCGTTTTGATGATACGACAGGGCAAATTAGCGCTCAGTTACATAGCAGTCACGGTTCCTCTCAACTTAACTTGGGGAATTTAAGTCATCCGAAAGATAAAGCGGAAAGCGAAGGACGTGGACAAGGCTTTGAATTACGAACAGATGAATGGGGAGCTATTCGTGCCGCTAAAGGAATACTTGTAACATCCGAATCGTCAGAACAAGCACAAGGCGAACAACTGACAAGGTCGAACATAAAAGAGAATATTAATTTTCATACCGAAAGTAATAAATACTTTAAAGAACTTGCTTCAGCCCATGAGGTGGATGAGCCAGATTTAGGGGCCCAAGATACACTTAAAGAGAAATTTGATAAATGGAATGAAAGTTCAGATGCTTTAGTGGCTTTACATAGTGAATCAGCAATGATTTTAGATAGTAAAGAGAGTTTACAACTTGCTGCTAAACAAAATATCGATGTTAGTACACCGAAAAATCTGCAATTTTTTACTGGTAAAAGCTGGATTGCAAAGGCACTGGATAAAATTAGTATTTTTGCCAAACATGCAGGAATCAAAATTAAATCGGGTGAAGGTGATATAGAGGTAGCCGCACAAAAAGGAAAAATGACTTTATCTTCCAAACAACAAATGCATGTTTACTCACTTAATGATTTTGTCCGAATCGAAAGTGGAAAAGGAATTTTGATTACTGCTGGTGGCGGATATATCAAAATTCAGGATGGAAATATAGAAATTGCATGCCCTGGTTTAATGGAACTTAAAGCTGGTCAAATCCAGACAAAAGGTGGTGCTTCTCTTTCAAGTCAATTACCTGCAATGCCAGAATTAAAATCACAATATGACGAGCATTTTATTTTGCATTATCCAGACGGCGAACCTGCTAAGAATCTGAAGTACCGAATTACAGCTGAAGATGGTCAGGTTTTTGAAGGGGTATCTGGCGAAGATGGGAAAACTACAGTTTTTACCAAAGATGCGATGACAGCATTAAATATAGAAGTTTTTTCTCCTGAATAAAGGACTAAGGAAAGTTAATAATGAACTTATTAAAGCGCTTAACCCTTTGCTTATTAACAACAGTTTCTTTTAGTGCATGTTCAAATGTTGAGAAAGAACAAGAAGGAATTAAAGTGATTGATTATAGTAATCCTAAAAAAGTATGTTTTGGCCGAATTGAATTAACGGTCCCGAAAGAGACCCAAGTTGAATACAGTAACTTTAACTACAACGGTAGTAACATAGAAGTTGATGAAAGTGTAAAAACATACGAGACATATCAAAAACTGATTAATGACAAGATTCAGTATTTAAAGCATGAACCTCATGAAACAGAAGGCGTTTTATTAAAAGGAGAAATGCAAGGTCCTGTAAACCAAGCTGGACGTTCAGTTAGCCATATTATTGTTTTTAGAGATGGGCAATATGTCACGTCAATTTATGAAGTTTATGGCTATCTTTATTTAAGTCCAGGAAGATTACTTGTTCTAAAAAGTGGAGCCAGTAATGATTTATTGGATAATGCTATTGAGGACATGAAACACACATTAAAAAGTATAAAAATTAGATCGACTAAAGGCGAAGAACAAGCTGGTTTATGTTGGAAAGAGTTTTTTATTTTAGATGATATGAGTAAAAATATTCCATTTGGTGGTGGATATTTACACTTTAAATTCCCTAGTTATCCGCAAGTTCGGGCCGATGTCGCACACCGTGTAACCTATGACTCGGATTTACACTTAATTGAACTGATGAAAAAAAATCAGCAAGAGTTACCTGCCATTGCGAAAACCTTGATGAGCATTGAGAATCTCAGAGAACATAAAAAGATAATAAATGGTTTGGCAGGTGAAGAAGTGCTGAATCATATGTCTCGACGTGGACATTTTGAAAGAGGCTATGAAATAGGAGAATGGCAGTATCTAGGCACACTAGATAACCATAATGACCCTTATATTCAGTTTAGTTTTGATAGTGCAGACATGGTAAGACCTGACGATCCACTCAATTCAACAATAAGCCAGAAAGAAGCTCTTCGACTGAATGATTTTATTTTAAACAGTATCCAAATTACACCAAATAATAAAAAAGAGAAATAACATGGCGAACAAAACTATTGCACAAACAGGGTCGGCAACAAGTCCAACTACCAATAAGTCTGGAACTTATGTAGAGGTGCCATTACAGGACACAATCCCAATTATATTTGTGCCCGGCATTATGGGTTCAAATATTTTTAATACTGTTTTGGGTAAGCCAGTATGGATGATTGGTAATGGCGTTTCTGGTCAAGTTAAAACCTTAACCAAACAGATGGGAAAAACTCCTGCTGAGCTACAGACAGAGTTAGACCCTTTAAACACAAGAGTGGATACAAGCGGTGATATCGTAGTTGACCGACGACTAAAGCTTACCGAAAAAACACTGCGGGAACGTTATTGGGGAACTGTACATTGGGATAGTTATGGTGGAATTCTAACTTATTTACAAATGGTATTGAATAACGTTGATTTAAATGAAAAACCGATTTATGCAACAGGCTTGGGAGGAGGATATGCTGCTGTTCAACAAATGAAACAGCAAGAGTCAGTTTATGAGTGGAAAAGTTTATTAAATCAGGCTGAGCCCTCAAATTGGTCCCCTCAAGAATCATTTGTGCCAGTTAATCAACAAGAAATAGAGCATCTTAAGAAATTCCATTTTCCTGTCTATGCGATGGGTTATAACTGGTTACAGTCGAGTGAAAATGGTGCAGCGATTGTTGCCCAAAAACTAGATAAAATAAAACAAGAATATGGTGCACGGTTCCATAAGTTTATTATCGTAACTCACTCTATGGGTGGTCTTTTAACACGTAGATTAGTTCAATTACGTAGTGCCGATATTGCAGGGGTGGTGCATGGGGTGATGCCTGCTGAAGGAGCAGCAGCGGCTTATCGTCGTATTGTGGCAGGTTCTGGAGATGTCGGAGCATTACCTGCTTATGTACTTGGTAAGAATACTGAACATGTTACTGCTGTGCTTGCAAATGCTCCGGGTGGTTTAGAGCTTTTACCAAGTAAAGCTTACAATAATGGACGGCCATGGCTATTCCTGAACGGCTCTGGGCTTATGAATGGGAAAGACTTACAAACCAATGTCGCTCCTCTCCCTAAAAGTGACCCTTACGAAGAAATATATAAAGCTGACGGGGTGTGGTGGGAAATGGTCAAGAATGAATTAATTGATCCTGCTCGGATGATCAAGAAAGATAATCCTAGTCAGAGAGCCAAAGATGTATATTTCAAAAAAATTGAAAAAGTAAAAGAGTTTCATTCAAAAATTACCAATAAATATCATCCATGTACTTATGTTAACTATGGACATGACTCTAAGCATTTAAGTTTTGGAACACTCACATGGACATTAGATCGACCATTGAGAGGTTTAACGGCCGAGCAAATGAAAAGGCTACCAAGAGCAACAGCAAAGCAAATAGGTACATATCGCCAAAAAATTGTTCAAGAACAAATGGTAAAAATTAAAGAAGGCAAAGGTGCCGATGCTAACAATCGTGACTTAGCACTTGAGAATAATGGTATCCGCTATATTTCGTTAGTAAGTGGTAATCTGGGTGTCTTTTCAATCTCCAATCAAAACGCAGCTGGAGATGGTACCGTACCGCACCAGTCTGGTTCTGCTCCACTAAAGCAGCCTGGAGTTAAACAAGTATTCAAAATGAAAGGTTTTGATCATCAAGGTAGTTATAACAATACTCTGGTTAGGCGTTCTGTACTTTATTCTATAGTCAAAATTATTAAGGAAAATAATATCCAACCGAAATATAGATAAATTAAAAGAGATATATGGCCTTCAGTGGTTTTAGGGTTGAAATACTATGTTAAGTTCAGCAAATATTGGACATGGGATAATGTTGGCTTTGATTGCTCTGGTTAGCATTATTCTCCTAATTATCACAGGTATTACTGCTTTATTTAGGCTTAAAAGCAAGAATAAATCTGAGACAAAAGATATGATAATTATATCATTTGCTTTGATTGGAATTACTGGCTTGTTATTTTCATGCTCAGGTTAATAAAAGAGACATACTCTTCACGGGTAAACGTTTACCTAACAAAGAAAAAGTAACATCCGCAACTTCCAACGGGTCTGAACTAGTCCAAATAATATGATTCCCCTCATTTGGACTTTCAGAACTTAAATCATATTGATTGAGTTGACGCATTAATTGCGCAGTTACAGCTTCCGAAGGCTCAATAATTTGAATATCACGGCCTACAATTTCCTGAATCGCATCTGAAACAAACGGATAATGGGTACATCCTAAAATAATCGTATCGACTTTTTGTTCGACCAACGGCGCCAAAATATTTTTTAAATAATCTTTAACTTCCGCGGTATGTGCTTTACCCGTTTCAATTTTTTCGGCCAAACCAATACACGGCACTAAAGACACTTTAATATGTTGCGCATACGTTTCAATTAAACTTTTTAAGTTTTTGCCCTTTACCGTGGTGGCAGTTGCCAAGACAGCAATATGCTTAGTTTGTGTGATTGCTACAGCAGGTTTTACGGCTGGTTCTATCGCAATAAGTGGCACATTAATTTGCGCTCTAATCGTTTCAATCGCTACAGCCGTCATGGTATTACAAGCAATCACAATCGCTTTGCATTTACCATGAGCAGCTAGGTTTGAAATTAAATGCGTGGTCCTTGAAACAATCCAGTCGCTTTCTCTGTCTCCATAAGGGACATATTTCGAGTCGGCGAAATAGATAATGTCTTCATTTGGAAGCGCCTCCCGAATATGCTTAAAGAGAGACAACCCGCCTAAACCAGAGTCAATCATTCCAATCGGGTTGTTATTGTTATTCATGCTTTATCCTGTATTTCATGTGTTTAGAAAAATTCTTTCATGGTTGCTAAGTCTGTTAGCACGACTTTGGGCTGAATGGTTTTTAATTTTTCGGCCGATGTATACCCCCAACCTACCCCAGCAAAATCAATGCCTGCCTTATGTGCAGCTTCGCCATCCGTGGTTTGGTCGCCGACATAAATTGCTTGGTTTTTACTTACATCCAAAATGTTGAGAACACGCTTTATTCGCTTCGCTTTGCCAAATATAGACGAGCCACCATCAATATGGCTAAAAAGCTCACAGAGTTCTTTACCCAGTACATTTTGACAGTTTTCTTTAGAGTTTGAAGTAATAATTGCGAGCGTATAACCCCGCTTATGCAGTTCAATTAAGTGGTCCCGCATACCCTCAAACAAATGAATTTCTTCATCTCTTTCTTTCATTAACCGAATAAAATCTTTCGCAATCCAAGGCAATTTCCACCTAGAAACATTCATCTCTTTCATAATTTCTTTTGGTGAAAGATGTTTGTACTGCTCTACTTCATGTAACTCTACAGATTTAAATTTATGTTTCTTGGCAAGCTGATTTAAAGCACCTAAAAAAAAGCTAAAGGAGTCGACTAAAGTACCGTCCATATCAAAAATAATAGCCTGATATTCTTTTAGGTTTTTTTCCATTTCTAGTTTCAAAAATATATTTTTTATTATTATATTCTGTTTTCTATCGGTTTTTAAATCAGGCCCAACGAGGACCTGATCTAAATTTCGACTTTTCTTTTAAGCTGCCGCTTTTTGTTCCTTAATCCAATTTTTAATACGTGCATCCAGAATATTTAAAGGCAGTGTTCCTGCATTTAAAATCATGTCATGGAATGCTTTGATATCAAAACGGTCTCCAAGCTCCTGTTTGGCTAGCTCCCGTAGCTCTAAAATTTTCAGTTGGCCCATCTTATATGCTAATGCTTGAGCAGGAATAGCAATATATCGATCAGTCTCTGCCTGAATATCTGGTTCATCTAAAGCTGAGTGTTCACGCATAAAATCAATCATTTGCTGACGGGTCCATTTTTTATAATGCACGCCAGTGTCAACCACTAAACGACAAGCGCGGAACAACTCACTCGATAGTCTTCCATAATCTGAAAGCGGGTCTTTATAGAAACCAACATCTTTACCCAGTTGCTCTGCGTAAAGTGCCCATCCTTCAATATAAGCGGTATGGTTGGGTTGCTTTCGGAACATCGGCAAATTTGGCAGGTTTTGGGCAATATCAATCTGCATATGGTGGCCGGGAATTGCCTCATGATAAGCGGTCGCTTCCATTGATATTTTGGAACGTTCAGAGAAGTCGCCAGTATTTACATATACTTGTCCGGGACGTGAACCATCAGGCGTGCCTTGGTGATACTCCGCACCTGCCGCTTCTTTTTCTCGATATTGCTCTACAGGTAAAACTTCCACTTTATTTTTGGGTAATAAGCCAAACAGCTTCGGCAACTCTGGTTGCATTTGGGCAATATACCCGCGATAAATCTCTAAAATTTCTTCACGAGATTTTGGAAAAACAGCGGGATTTGTTTTTAAAGATTGTTGGAAACTTTTTAAATCATTAAAACCTTGTGCTTTAGCAATTTTCAGCATTTCCGCTTCTATACGAGCAACTTCTTTTAACCCGAGCTGATGAATAGTTTCAGGGCTTTCCGACGTGGTTGTATTGTTTTCTACATAAAAACGATAGAGCTCGTCACCGTTTGGCAAACTCCATATACCCTCGTGATGTCGTCCATAGGGTAAGTAATTTTTCTGAATAAACGTCCCGAGTTTTTGATAAGCAGGGCGAACATTCTGATCTATGGCCTGTAGTATTTCACGGCTTAAACGCTCTTGTTCTGCTTTTGAAATATTGCTTGGAAATTGCTTTAATGGAGAGGCAAAAACACTGTCCTTCCCTGCTGGAGTTGCAATGCTATCAATCTGCTTTGCCACCTTTTCAATTAAATATTTGGGTGGCATCAAGCCATCTTTTTGTCCTTGTTTCGCTAACTGAATACCTTGCTCAAGAATAAGAGGAATTTGTTTTAAACGAGCAATATAGTCTTGATATTGCTTAGCATTATTAAATGGAATCGAACTAATAAATCCCGGAAATTGTAAATGTAGCCCCCACATTTGATTAAAAGGCATTTCATACAATTTCAAATCATAATTTTTAAGTGTTTCTTTCAACTGATAAATCATTAAATCTTTATTTAATTGATCAGTTGCTGAAAATCCTGTGCTATCAATTGCTTCAAAACGTTTTAAAAAATTTTGCGTAGTTTTTTTATCTTTCTCAATCTGATTTTTTGAAAACTCGGTCCATCGATCGTTGTAGCGTAAATCGCCTAAAGTCGTTGCAGTTTCAGGGTTATTTTTCAAAGTATATTCCCACTGTTCCTGTAAAAGTTGGTTTAAAGCTTTCACCCGAACAGAGACATCACTCTTTTGTTTAGATTGTGATTTTTCGATAGTATTTGTATTTATTTCGGGGGTTGCAGCATTAGAAGAATGAGACATCCAAAATAAAACACTGATACAAGCAAAATGTAAGGTTCTGTTTTTCATTTAATTATCCAAACATATTTAACGAAGTTAAAATAAAGACAAAACAAATTACGTGCCAAGCAGCATATAAAATAGTGTAAAAATCGAGTATTTTTTTAACTAAATGATTTTATAAATTAATTTTCTTTTTAATTAAATTAATTATAGTTGCTATCTATATTCCGTATCTGACTTTAATTTACCAGAAAGTCAAAAAAAAAGCGCACATGAGCGATCTCAGTGCACTTTTTCATTTCTACATTAAAAATTGTTTCTCAAGAAAACAAATATTGATAAACAATATAGGCAGCCAGTTTTGCTGTTCTATTGTCTAAATCAAATTTTGGATTGCACTCAGCAATATCTAGAAGTTTGATTTTGCCAGTCTCTTGAATATGCTTAAAAATTGCTTCAAAAGTCGCTAAATCAATTCCTTTTACAGCAGGTGCACTGACTCCCGGTGCAACCGCAGCCGCGAATACATCTAGATCAATCGTAACGTACAAACAGTCTACTTTTTCAATAAAAGCATCAACCGCTGCAAGCACGTTGTTTAGGTTAAAAATATTAACCTCATGATCACGTAAATATGAACAATTCAGCGCATCGGCAGTATCAAACAAAATTTTAGTATTGGCATGGTTGGCAACCCCAATACATAAATAATTAAATTGTTTTTGATACTGTTCTGAAAGACGAGCTGCCTGTAAAAAAGGTGTTCCAGAGGTGGCATGCTCTGCTTCACGCAAATCAAAATGGGCATCGAAATTAATAATGCCGATTTTTTTATCTGGTGCGTGGGCTTGTACATATTGGAACAGACCGCTAAAGCTGCCAAATGCAACTTCATGTCCACCGCCCAATACAACAGGTTTTAAGCCATGTTCTAGGCTATTTGCGACTTGTTCAGCTAATTCGCTTTGTGCTTGCTCTAAATTGCCATATTCACAGGTCACCGTCCCCAAATCGACAATACTGACTGGACGATGAATTGGTAAGTTAGCAAGTTGGGTACGAATCGCATCTGGTGCGTCGGCAGCACCAACTCGGCCTTTATTACGTTTCACGCCTTCATCAGAGCTAAAACCAATCAGGGCAAATTCAGCATGTTGGGTGGTGTTCACAATATGGTGAATACGTTGATGTGCTTCACCCTCGCCATCATGTCGGCCTTGCCATTTAAATGTGTGATTCATGTGACACCGTTTAAAAAATAACTTCTTGTCCATGCTGAACGACTCGCTTAGGCAAATCTCCGCCCAGCCAGTAAACAATTTCAGATGGATGCTCAATATCCCAAGCGACAAAGTCAGCGACTTTACCCTGCTCCAAACTACCGTGTGTTTGCTCTAAACCGAGCGCTTGTGCAGCATGAATAGTGACACCTGCTAATGCTTGCTCAGGTGTCAGACGGAATAGCGTACTACCCATGTTCAGCATTAAACGCAAAGAAAGTGCCGGAGATGTGCCGGGGTTTAAATCGCTCGATAGCGCAATACGCACGCCATGCTTAATCAGACTTTCAATCGGTGGGTATTGGGTTTCACGCAATAAATAAAAGGCACCCGGTAATAACACTGCAACTGTGCCTGACGCTGCCATTGCTTTGACGTCATCTTCAGTCATGTATTCTAAATGGTCGGCCGACAAAGCATGATAACGTGCTGCTAAGCTTGAGCCACCTAGCGATGAAAGCTGTTCAGCATGAAGTTTAACGGGTAGCCCCAATGATTGTGCCGTTTTAAAAACGCGTTCAACCTGAGCTGGCGAAAATGCTAAATGCTCGCAGAAAGCATCAACAGCATCGACTAAGCCTTCAGTATGCAGTTTAGGCAGCATTTCTGTACAGATATGCTCGATATAAGCGTCGCTTTGGTCTTTGTACTCTGGCGGTAAAGCATGTGCAGCTAAACACGTACTTTTTACCGTCATCGGTAATTTTTCACCAATTTGACGGATCACACGCAGCATTTTGCGCTCGTTTTCGTAGTTGAGTCCGTAGCCAGACTTAATTTCAATGGTGGTTACACCGTCTTGTTGCATGCAGCGAATACGCTTAAGGGCTGAGTTCAGTAATTGTTCTTCGCTGGCTTCTCGGGTTGCACGAACAGTACTGGCAATACCGCCACCACTTGCAGCAATTTCAGCATAACTCACGCCCTGTAAGCGCTTTTCAAACTCAACACTACGGTTACCACCAAATACGCTATGCGTATGACAGTCGATGAACCCTGGGGTTACCCAAGCGCCATTTAAGTCAACTGTTTCGGAATAAGTGTCGGCAGGAAGTTGTTGTTGTTTTCCAATCCAGTGGATGAGATGCCCTTCTGTGACAATTGCAGCATCTTCAATGTAGGAATATTGCCCATTTTGCATGGTGGCAATATGGCAGTTTTGCCAAAGTTTTTTCATTAGCCTATCCTCGAAACTGCCCAACAGTAAAACTATTGGGCAGCTGATTTGTTAGCTTTCCATTTCTATGTTTTGCTGGACAGGCTCACTTTCCTTTCCCAAGCTTTGCTCTGGTTTTACCCAAATACGATAAGCAATAGTTAAGAGAGCAAGCCAAGTGATTCCTACATAAATTGCAGGACGCGAATCTGGGAAGTAGCCCATCATCACTAAAATGAACACCATAAAACCGATTGCAAAAGCAGGGGCATATGGCCAGCCAAATACAGGGAAATCAAGTGCCTTAATTTCAGCAGTAGATAATTTACGGCGCATTGCCACTTGCGAAAGCAAGATCATGAGCCATACCCAAACAGTTGCAAACGTTGCAATTGATGCAATGATGACAAACACATTTTCAGGAATCAGGTAGTTCAGCACCACACCAATTAACAGCACGCCAGCCATAACCACAACAGTCATCCAAGGCACACCATTACGCGATAATTTTTGGAAAATTCGAGGTGCTTGACCACGATTTGCCATACCGTACAACATACGGCCTGCACCAAACACATCACTGTTAATTGCCGAAATTGCAGCAGTTACCACCACAATATTTAAAATATTTGCAGCAGATTTAATGCCTAAGTTTTCAAAAATTTGTACAAACGGACTGCCTTGGCTACCAATCTGGTTCCATGGGAAAATCGACATGAGTACAAATATAGTCAGTACATAGAAAAGTAAAATACGTACCGGAACAGCATTAATTGCTTTAGGTAAAGTAGTTTTCGGGTCTTGTGATTCACCTGCTGTAATACCAATAATTTCGATACCACCGAAAGCAAATACCACTACAGATAAACATGCAACCAAGCCTGCAATGCCATGTGGCATAAAGCCTTCATAGATCCATAAGTTTTGAATCCCTGGCACTACACTGCTATGGTCAGCATGGAAGCCATAGAACATCAAACCTAAGCCACCTAAAATCATGGCAACAATGGCACTCACCTTGACAATTGAGAGCCAAAATTCGAGTTCACCAAAGACTTTCACATGAATGAGGTTAATCGCGCCCAAGAACATGATGAGAGACAAAATCCAGATCCACCGTGGGACATCGGGATACCAGAACCCCATATAAATACCAAACGCAGTGACATCGGCAATTGCAACAATCACCATCTCAAAAACATAAGTCCAGCCTGTCGTAAAGCCGGCCAAAGGACCAATGTATTGAGAAGCATAGTGGCTAAATGAGCCAGAGACAGGGTTATGGACTGCCATTTCACCCAGTGCGCGCATCACAATATAAATTGCAATCCCTGCAACGATGTACGCAAGTAATACTGAAGGCCCTGCCATTTTAATAGCAGTTGCCGAACCATAGAAAAGCCCAGTTCCAATTGCTGAGCCCAATGCCAAGAAACGAATGTGGCGGGTGTTTAAGCCCCGCTGTAGTGTGGAGTTTTGTGACATTATAATCTCCAATCCTTGAGGAAATTTAGTTGGATTCGGCCACTCCATGTGACCGTTTTATCAATCACACTTCAGATAAACTAGGGAGTAGTTTTGGAATGAGTAACTCGTTTAGGCAACCACTCGCAAGCAATTCACTAGCCTGTTCGATATCAGGAGCAAAGAAACGGTCTTCACTGTAGTAAGGAACTTGGTCGCGCAAGATTTTACGAGCTTGTTCAAGTTTAGGCGAGCTTTTTAAACCTTCACGGAAGTCTAGACCCTGACAAGCGCCTAACCATTCAACAGCTAAAATGCCGCGAACGTTATCAGCCATATACCAAAGACGTTTACCAGCATTTGGAGCCATCGATACATGGTCTTCTTGGTTGGCTGAAGTCGGTAAGCTATCCACACTTGCAGGATGTGCAAGCGCTTTGTTGTCACTCGCAAGAGCAGCAGCTGTCACTTGAGCAATCATAAAGCCCGAGTTAACACCACCATTTGCCACCAAGAACGGTGGAAGCTGTGACATATGACGGTCCATCATCATCGAAATACGACGTTCAGACAGTGAACCAATTTCTGCAATTGCCAATGCTAAATTGTCGGCCGCCATTGCAACAGGTTCTGCATGGAAGTTACCACCAGAAATCACGTCACCTTGTTCAGCAAACACAAGTGGGTTATCAGATACGGCATTTGCTTCAATTTCTAATACTTCAGCAGCCTGACGGATTTGAGTTAAACATGCACCCATCACCTGTGGTTGGCAACGTAAAGAATATGGGTCTTGAACTTTGCCACATTCTTCATGTGAACGAGAAATTTCACTCGAATCAGTCAATAAATCGCGATAAGCCGCAGCCACATCAATTTGACCACGTTGGCCGCGTACTTCGTGAATACGCGCATCGAAAGGTGCACGTGAACCAAGCATTGCTTCAACACTTAAGCCACCACAAACTGTCGCGGCAGCAAATAAATCTTCTGCTTCAAATAAGCCGCGTAAAGCGTAAGCTGTCGAAACCTGCGTACCATTTAAAAGTGCCAAACCTTCTTTAGCTGCTAAAGAAATTGGTTCCAAACCTGCAATTTTTAAAGCTTCAACTGCTGGTAACCATTCACCTTTATAACGTGCCTTACTTTCACCAAGTAAAACCAAAGACATGTGTGCAAGGGGTGCCAAGTCACCAGAAGCCCCTACTGAACCTTTCAGTGGAATGTGTGGGTAAACTTCAGCATTAATTAAGGCCAACAAAGCATCAATGACTTTACGACGAATACCAGAGAAACCACGTGCCAAGCTATTTGCTTTCAATAGAATAATTAAACGAACCATTGCATCATCAAGTGCTTCACCTACACCTGCCGCATGCGAAAGAACTAATGAACGCTGTAATTTTTCTAAATCTTCAGGCGCAATTTTAGTTGAAGCAAGTAAGCCAAAACCTGTATTAATACCGTAAGCTGTACGTCCTTCATTTACAATTTGCTCTACACAAGCCACGCTTGCATTAATTGCAGATGAAGCACTTTCATCTAGTTTAACTTTAATTGGGTTGAGATAAGCTTGACGTAAATCGGCTAAGGTCAGTTTTCCCGGTTGGATCAGTAATTCCATGTTGGCTTCCTAATTTTTTGCACTATATTCTGCTGAGACGGTGCTTTTCACAATTGCAAAAAGCACCGCCAGTTCTTCCATGTATTTTTATTGCGTGATCATTGGCAAGTGTAGGCCTTGCTCTTTGGCACAGTTAATCGCAATTTCATAACCTGCATCGGCATGACGCATAACACCTGTTGCAGGGTCATTGGTTAGTACGCGAGCAATACGTGCAGCAGCTTCATCTGTACCGTCACACACAATCACAACGCCTGAGTGTTGAGAGAAGCCCATACCTACACCACCACCATGATGTAGAGACACCCAAGTTGCGCCGCCTGCTGTATTTAACAATGCATTTAATAAAGGCCAGTCTGATACTGCATCTGATCCGTCTTGCATTGCTTCAGTTTCACGGTTAGGACTTGCAACCGAACCTGAGTCTAAGTGGTCACGACCAATCACGATCGGTGCAGACAATTCACCGCTACGAACCATTTCGTTAAATGCCAAACCAAGTTTTGCACGTAAGCCCAAACCTACCCAGCAAATACGCGCTGGTAAGCCTTGGAAGCTAATACGTTCACGAGCCATGTCTAACCAGTGATGTAAATGCTCATCATCAGGAATTAACTCTTTAACTTTGGCATCTGTTTTATAAATATCTTCCGGATCACCAGAAAGCGCTGCCCAACGGAATGGACCAATACCGCGACAGAACAACGGACGGATGTATGCAGGTACGAAGCCCGGGAAATCAAAAGCATTTGCTACGCCTTCTTCTTTCGCCATTTGACGGATGTTATTGCCATAGTCAAATGTTGGAACACCCATTTTTTGGAAATCAAGCATCGCTTGTACATGCTTTGCCATCGACTGTTTTGCAGCTTTTACAACAGCTTCCGGTTCTTTTTTCGCGCGTTCACGGTATTCATCCCAAGTCCAGCCTACTGGTAAGTAGCCATTAAGTGGATCGTGTGCACTTGTTTGGTCAGTTACCATGTCTGGACGTACACCACGGCGTACAAGCTCAGGTAAAATTTCAGCAGCATTACCATGAAGTGCGATTGAAATTGCTTTACCTTCTTTTGTATAACGATCAATACGCGCTAAAGCATCGTCTAAATCAGTTGCTTGTTCATCTACATAACGGGTACGTAAACGGAAATCGATACTTGCTTGTTGGCATTCAATGTTTAAAGAACATGCACCTGCAAGTGTTGCAGCTAAAGGCTGAGCACCACCCATACCGCCTAAACCAGCAGTAAGAACCCAACGACCTTTTAAATCACCATTGTAATGTTGGCGACCTGCCTCAACGAAAGTTTCATAAGTACCTTGTACAATGCCTTGGCTACCAATGTAGATCCATGAACCTGCTGTCATTTGACCGTACATTGCAAGTGCTTTTGCATCTAACTCGTTGAAGTGTTCCCAGTTTGCCCAGTGCGGTACAAGGTTTGAGTTTGCAATTAAAACGCGTGGCGCATCTTTATGAGTTTTAAATACACCTACTGGTTTGCCTGATTGAACTAATAAAGTTTCGTCAGTTTCAAGATTTTTTAGCGTATCTACAATTTTGTCGAAACATTCCCAGTTTCGTGCTGCACGGCCAATACCACCGTATACCACCAACTCTTTCGGGTTTTCTGCAACGTCCGGATCAAGGTTATTCATCAACATACGCAATGGGGCTTCAGTTAACCAACTCTTAGCCGTTAATTCAGTGCCGCGTGGTGCACGAATTTCTACATCACGAAATTTTGTTGTCGTTGTTGTCACAGTCGGACTCCTTCCTTTGAGCTTACATCAGCAGAACATCACTTGTTTCTGCATTTGTATAGTAATGTATTAACTTGTATATACATCCATATACTACACAAATATTTTTCGGCGTGAAGAGGCTTGCTCGTATTTTTTTAAAGAAATTGAATAAGCTTATGAATTAAATTAATTTATTTTTATATCTGATATAAAAAAGCACATGTCTTCTAACAAGACATGTGCTTTTTAATCAGTAAACTATATCTTTTTAACGTTGAATTAACTCAATGATATAGCAACTTTGGAACTGTTTTTTTGGAAAATTGATTGATGTGACACTAGCATTTTTCTCAATTTTTAGCGTCTCATGAGCAGCAAGCTGAACAAAATCATCATCAACGTTCACTTCCGTTTCACCACCCTGATTAAAAATAAAAATCAGGTCTGCCGAGCTTATAAATGCCTGCTCCGCTGCCTCATTCAACCACTGAAAACGGGCATGAAACTTTGCAGGATCATAAATTAAATTTAAATCCCGAATTGCACCGTCTACCAGTCCACTTTGGACCTGACTTTCACCATGAAAAGCAAAAATATCGCCCTGTTTCAGCTTTTTGGCAGGAAGGTTATCGACATGCACTACCATGCCCTGCCCATCGAGTACGCTAATAATGCGTTGCTTATTGGGAAATAACGAAAATGGCCCAGAAGTTGTTACATCTGCCATCGAAATGCGCCACTCAAAGTCGGCTTCACCTTGGCTTCGAGCAATTTCTAAAGTAAAGCCTGCACCATTTTTCCAAAGCATTTTTGTATATTGATCGGCCCTGATCAATTCAATCATGGATTAAATTTCCCTTCGAGATAATAGCGACTGCCCGGATAAATCAATCGTGCACTTGAAATGAGTTGTTTGTTTGACCATGTGCGACGCCGGATGAGTAAACACGGTTCAGCTTTAGTAATCTTTAACCACTTACACTCTTGAGGTGATGCTAAAACGGCCTCAACAATGTGTTCACCTTCTGTCACGGGTGCTTTTGCCATGAGGTAAGCATTTGGGGTAATGGTTTTAAAATCTTGTTCTAAATAATCTGGAATCAGTGCTGCATCAACTAAACGATCTTCGACCTGAACAGGTACATCATTTTCATAATGCACAATAATCGAGTGAAATAATTTTTGCCCTTCGCGAGTCTGCATTAACACGCTTTGCTCTGCATTTGCATAAATTTGTTCTAAGACTAAAACTTCAGCATGGTG
Source organism: Acinetobacter sp. 148 (assembly GCF_031196675.1). Lineage (NCBI taxonomy): Bacteria > Pseudomonadati > Pseudomonadota > Gammaproteobacteria > Moraxellales > Moraxellaceae > Acinetobacter > Acinetobacter sp. 148. The sequence continues at coordinate 134,614 of NZ_JAVIMT010000038.1, forward strand.
CTTATGGTTTCGTGCAATAATCTCATCGGCAATATTGTTAATTTGGAAAAGTGCAGTTCGGCCTTGCCCTTCAGCAACGAAAGAACCAACACCCTGAATTCGAACAAGTAAGCCTTCTGTTGTTAACTCGCGTAGCGCACGGTTTACCGTCATACGGCTACAGCCGAGTTGATTAACCAGTTCACTTTCCGAAGGAATTTTTTTATTTACAGCCCAAGAGCCTTCATAAATCTTTTGTGAAATCAGCTGTTTTACGCGCTGATATAAAGGAACTGGACTATCAGCTTCAATCGAAAGCTCAGTATGTTCTTGTTTTGATGTTCTGGGCATAACAAATACTCAAAAAGGCAGCAGGCAAAAAGGTATTTTAGTTGACATGCTATGTATATACAACCACATACAACATGTTAATTTATGAATTAAATATATTTTAAAAAGTTTAAAAAATAAACATAGCTCGACAAGAGCTAATTTAAAGTTTTATGTAGAGAAATTCAAATATATAAAGGCTTTATCAATATTTATTTAATAGTTATTTCTGCTAAGCCAGTGCCCCATCCTAGAAAACAAAAATATCATTTTTTCTGGTTTACGAAATGATGCTTAAAATTTTTATTTAAAATAACTGATCGATAGTATTCTTCTGCCACACAGTATATTAATAAAACTGGAAGCACATCGAATGCGTAATTATAAAATAGATATTCTTCGAGGAATTTCTATCCTTTTGGTTCTTTTACATCATTTTAATATTCCCTATAAACTCAAAGATACATGGTTAGGTTTTGATTTTTTAGGTGAAGCATTTAGCACAGTCATCGCAAGAAACGGAAATTATGGCGTCACCATGTTTTTTGTGATTTCGGGTTTTTTAATTACCCATCACACTTTAAAACGAGACAAACAATTTTCTGCAATTAACCTCAAGCATTTTTATATCCGACGGGCAGCACGTATTTTACCGTGTCTGGTATTACTCATTTTAGGTGTAAGCATACTTGGTTCATTTGACTTAAAACCCTTTATGAACCAAGCACCGAATGGCATTGAGGTCTCTTATCCTTTAACCATATTTGCAGCCTTAACCTTCTGGATGAATATCCTGATTATTAAATTTGGTTGGGTAAACTACGCTTTGGGCGTGTTGTGGTCGCTCTCTGTAGAAGAAGTTTTTTACTTTGTTTTTCCATTATTGTGTCTACTTACGCGTAGTAATAAGGTCTTTATTACTGTACTTGTTGGAGTGATTTTATATGGACCTTATTTTAGGTCTCTCCATTTTGGAGAAGAAAGCGGTGCCTATTTATATCATTATTTTTCGAGTTTTGATGGTATAGCAATTGGTTGTTTAACGGCGATATTTTCTCATACCTATCGACCAGATTGGACCTATAAAAAACCTCTTTCATGGTTGATTATTTTGAGTATGACCGCTCTATATTTATATGCGCCCATTAAAGAAGTCAGTACATGGGGTATTAGCTTATTTGCTCTTGCCACAGGTTTACTCATTTTGTGTTTCCAACATCCTTCCGAAACACAAGCACATAATCTATTTACCAAAGTGATAGTCTGGTTGGGGCAAAGAAGTTACGAAACTTATTTGTTTCATCTGGTTGTGCTGGGCCTTATGAAAGTTGCTTTTGTTCCGGCTCAAACCGACTCTAGCATCAAAATTATGCTTTTAATTGGCTATTTGGTTCTGACTTTTATCATTAGCGCAGCAATAGAAAAATACTATTCCACCCCACTTAACAGCTACATTCGAAAGGTTTTTATTAAAGATAAATCATAAAAATAAGCCCCTTTAAAATAGGGGCTTATTTAATTAAGCAATCAACATGGTTTCATCTTCTTGCTTAAAAGGATTAGACCAGCTCTGCCAAACTTGCGGACCTAAAGCCATTTCTTCATCACTTAACAAGCAACGATCTAAGCGTTGTATTAAGGCTTGCTCATCCATTTGCATACCAATTAACACCAGCTCCTGACGGGCATCACCTGTGCGAGCATCCCAATTTTTCTTAATTTCTTCAATGCTGGCTAGGTCACTCGGCCAGTCTTCTTCTGCAACGGCGGCCCACCAATAACCTGCCAAGCCGTGTCGAGCTATTGCACCTGCTTGTGACCATGAATAAGCCAATGTCGGTTCGGCAGCCAACCAGAAAAAGCCCTTAGAACGCACGACTCCCGGCCATTCAGCCTGTACCAAATCATAAAAACGCTCGGGATGGAAAGGTCGGCGGGCACGGTAAACAAAGCTACTAATGCCATACTCTTCAGTTTCAGGTGTATGCTCGCCGCGTAACTCTTTTAACCAGCCCGGTGCTTGCGCGGCTTCATCAAAATCAAATAGCTGTGTATTTAAGATTTTGTCTAAAGCGACCTTTCCAAATTGAGCAATTTCAATTCGGGCACGCGGGTTTAACGTTTTTAAAATGGCGATAAGCTGGTCTTGCTGAGCTTGATCAATCAAATCAATTTTATTCAGCACAATCACATCACAAAACTCAATCTGATCGATAAGCAGGTCAACCACAGTTCTCTCATCTTGCTCGCCTAATGATTCGCCGCGTTGTTGTAGGGAGTCAACTGAACTGTAGTCTTTAAGAAAGTTAAACGCATCGACTACCGTAACCATAGTGTCGAGTCGAGCAAACTCATTGAGTGAGTTTCCATCTTCATCTTCAAAAGTAAAAGTTTCTGCCACAGGTAATGGCTCTGAAATACCTGTTGACTCAATCACCAATTGATCAAAGCGCCCTTCATCGGCTAAGCGTCTCACCTCAACCAATAAATCTTCTCGTAACGTACAACAGATACAGCCGTTACTCATTTCAACCAGTTTTTCATCTGTTCTTGAAAGCTCTGCCCCACCTTCGCGTACTAAAGCCGCATCAATATTCACCTCAGACATATCATTAACAATCACGGCAATACGGCGGCCTTCGCGATTATTTAAAATATGGTTGAGTAATGTGGTCTTTCCTGCACCCAAAAAGCCCGATAAAACAGTGACGGGAAGCTTGGCAAATGAGTTGGCGATTGCAGTGTGCATGGCTTGATCTCTTTGAATAATATTTAAACTGATCATGGCTGGCCATTTAAATATGGCCAGATCACAGGCGTAATCTATTTCTAAACCACAATAATGTTATGTTATAACATAACTATTGATCAAGTTTTTATTCCAGTTTTATCTAAGCCAAATCACTTAGTCTTTGAAAAAGTTGCTTTTATAGTCCCTGACAAATTGAGGTTCTATAGTGATGGTCTGGCCCCCATGCTCTAAAACCTTGGCTATCAATATGGATTTGTCCTGAAGCATAAACACCCAGTCCCATATTAAGCGCTTGGCCTTTTGTGGCCCAAAACTGACAAAGCTTGGTTTTAGTTTGTTGAATATTGAACTGGTCTAAGTCGCTAGGCTGTTCTGGCCCAATTCTAAAATCAAGTGCTGCATTAAAGACATGTCGGGAAGCATCAGCACCACCTGCACAGCGGTTTAAAGCTAAAGCTCGATAGACCGAAGTCACTTCAAAATCATTAATTACGCCATCGTCAACCAATGCTTTTAATATATTGAGCGTCGGAACAATGTTGGACCAAATCTCGCGTGGTGGCACTGCGTAAGGCTCAACTCCACATTTTTGCCAGTCTCGGGCTGAACGTAATAACTCGTGGTCTGGAACTAAATCGGCAAGTCCTTTTTGCTTAAGAAATTGCTTATAAGCTTGTACAGACTGTCTGTGATCTGCAGTTGCGATCCAAACGACATAATCTTCAGGCTGTTGTTTGATTTTAACCACAGTTTTAGAGGGTTGAGGCAAAGAGGGAGAGCGATGAGTAATCGTCGGCTGGGGTGTTTGAGTACTACAAGCCGCCAGAGATAATACGAGTAAACCTAAATAACGCTTCATAAATATATTCTATCTTCCCTAAACATCTGGAAGCCTTTAATCATTTAATTTCAGAAATGTTATAATATAACAATTATTAAATCCTTTAATTTCTGTTGTAAATTTTAAAAAATAAAAAAAGGACGTATTTATACGTCCTCTTTAGCTTCTAACTAAGATCTGTTTACATATCGGCTTCTAAAGCATGTACAGGCTGCTCAGCTTTTATTTTACGGCGCTTAAATTGATAAGCCACCATCAAACACAAAATCCATCCTGGAATCATCATAACTGCCACACGCATGTCTGGCGTTAAAGACATCACAACTAAAATTCCAAGCATGAATGCCATGCAAAGATAGTTGCTAAATGGATACATGAAGCTTGGGAATTTAGTCGTTTGACCTTGGCGTTGCATAAATTTACGGAATTTTAAATGTGTCCATGAAATCACAACCCAGTTAATTACAATCGCTGCTACGACAAGCATCATGAGTAAACCGAATGCTTTTTCAGGGAAAATATAATTCAGTAAAACACACAATACCGTCACAAATGCAGAGACTAGAACCGCATTGGTTGGAATACCGCGTTTATTAATACGGGCAAGAGCTTTCGGTGCATTACCTTGCTGGGCAAGACCTAAAAGCATACGGCTACTGCAATAACTGGTTCCGTTATAGACGGAAACTGCAGCTGTCAAAATAACGAAATTTAATAATGTCGCAACACCTTGGCTGTCTAAAGAGGCAAAGACCATCACAAAAGGACTGCCACCTTCTGCCATTTGATTCCATGGAAATAATGAGAATAAAACAAAAAGTGTCGCAATATAGAAAATCAAAATACGATAGATAATCTGGTTTACAGCTTTAGGTAAAGTTTTGTCTGGATCACGCGCTTCAGCAGCAGTAATACCGAAAAGCTCAATACCGCCAAAAGCAAAAATAATCACAGCCATAGCCATAACCAAGCCTTCAATACCAAATGGGAAGAAACCACCTAATGCCCAAAGGTTAGAAATACTGGCCTGAGGCCCTGCTGTGCCGGTTGCAAGTAAATATGAACCGAAACCGATCATGGCTAAAATTGCTAAGATTTTGACAATTGAAAACCAAAATTCCATTTCGCCAAAAAACTTAACATGCAGTAAATTGATACCATTAATGAGAATAAAGAACGTTAGAGCAGATGCCCAGGTTGGGATTTGCGGCCACCAATATTGAATATAAAGACCAATTGCACTTAACTCTGCCATACACACAAGTACATTGAGTACCCAGTAATTCCATCCTGACATGAAGCCTGCAAAAGGTCCCCAATATTTGTAAGCGAAGTGGCTAAAAGACCCACTTACAGGTTCTTCTACGACCATTTCACCGAGCTGGCGCATCATTAAAAAAGCAATAAATCCTGCAATCGCATAACCCAAGATTACCGATGGACCTGCCAATTTAATCGATTGTGATATACCAAGAAACAGCCCTGTACCAATCGCTCCACCCAACGCAATCAGCTGGATGTGACGATTACTCAAACCATGTTTCAGGTTTCCTTGCTCTTGTGTTGACATATGATTATTCTCATCCTTGTCACGTAATTTTTTTCCAATAAATTACGTATATCATAAATTAATCGGATTTTCATAGAGATTGATGAAAAAATAATTGCGTTACTTTTCTCACAACCGCGCATGAAAACAGAAAATGCAAGAAATAACAATTATTATGCAATGTGTAATTAAATTATGTATTGCGTAATTTGATGAATTCAGTATTATAAGAACCATGAAGTAATTGGTTGTTCTCGGTCTCTATCAAACTCATAAGTAAAAAGATGATCTAAATAACGGTTAAAACTTATTGAGTAGCTCAGTCCCTAGACCGAACTTTTATTTGTATAAGACGCGAGATGAAGACAAGGAAGCGAAAATGGAACAAAAACTAAACTCTTTTATTGAAGTTTCACCTCAATCTGATTTCACTATTCATAATTTGCCTTATGGTATTTTTAGTAGAACAGCCGAAGGCGAGCGTCAGGTTGGTGTAGCTATTGGTGATTGGGTCATTGATCTCGCTGCTCTTGAAAAGCATGGTCTTTTAAAACTTTCAGATCAAGACACCTACTTTAACCAGCCTACACTGAATAAATTTATTGAATCGGGCAAAGCCAATTGGTCTAAAGTTCGTAAAACGCTACAGTCTCTTCTTTCAGTTGATAATTTAACGCTTCAAGAAAATGAAGCATTACGTCAGGAAGTTTTAGTCAAGCAAGACAGCGTGACTTTACATTTACCTGTTCAAGTTCCTGGCTATACCGATTTCTATTCTTCTAAAGAACATGCAACCAATGTAGGCTGTATGTTCCGTGACCCTAAAAATGCTTTGCTTCCAAACTGGAGCGAGTTGCCTGTCGGTTATAACGGCCGTGCTAGCTCTGTTGTAGTCAGTGGCACTCACGTCGTACGCCCTTCTGGTCAGATTAAACTTCCAAATGAAGAACGTCCGGTTTTCTCAGCAACTCGCAAGCTCGATTTTGAACTTGAGACTGCATTTATTGTGGGGAAACCAACTCAATTAGGTCAACCAATCGCCATTGAAGATGCATGGGATCATATTTTTGGCATGGTTCTGCTAAACGACTGGTCAGCACGCGATATCCAGCAATGGGAATATGTTCCACTTGGCCCTTTCAACGCGAAAACATTTGCAAGTTCGATTTCTCCTTGGGTCGTCACGCTTGAAGCACTTGAGCCATTTAAAGTGGAAGGCCCAAAACAAGAGCCTAAACCTTTAGCGTATCTACAAGAAAATATCGCGAATAGTTACGACATTAATTTGAGTGTTGAAATTCAAAGCCCGAAATCAACACAACCTGATGTGATCTGCCGTACTAATTTTAAATATATGTATTGGTCTATGGCTCAGCAGCTAACTCACCACACCATTGGAGGCTGTAACGTTCAGGTCGGTGATTTAATGGGTTCAGGTACTATTTCTGGTTCTACACCTGACTCTTATGGTAGCTTGCTTGAGTTGACTTGGAACACCACTAAGCCTCTAACACTTGCGAATGGTGAAACTCGTGGTTTCTTGCAAGACGGCGACACACTCATCATGAAAGGCCACTGTGAGAAAAATGGTATCCGTATTGGTTTTGGTGAAGTCCGAAATACGGTACTTCCTGCATTAACTTTTGATTTTGCAGAAACTTCGGAGCCTAATTATGAAGCTGTATAGTTACTTTCGTAGCTCTGCAGCTTACAGAGTACGGATTGGTCTCAACCTTAAAAGTCTCGCTTATGAAACTGTACCCGTTCATTTAGTTAAAAATGAGCAGCAAAGTGAAGACTATTTAAAGTTAAATCGTAGTGCCTTAGTACCAACTTTAGTGGACGGCGATTTAACCCTGTCACAGTCATTAAGTATTTTGGAATATCTGGATGAACAATATCCTGAAACCAAATTACTTCCAAATGATGTGAAAGAGAGAGCCAAAATCCGTGCTTTTGCACAGGCGATTGCCTGTGATATTCACCCGTTAAATAACTTACGCGTGCTGAAATATTTAAAAAATGATTTAAATGTTTCGGACGAACAAAAAAATTACTGGTATCAGCACTGGATTCTTGAAGGCTTTCAAACACTCGAACAGCAACTTCAAGATTCAAATGGACAATTTTGCTTTGGACAACACGCAACCATTGCCGACTGCTGCCTAATTCCACAGGTTTACAACGCGAAACGCTTCAAGATTGATTTGTCGGCGTTTCCAAAAATTGAATCAATTTATCAACATTGTTTGTCTATCCCAGCCTTCTATAACGCGGCGCCAGAACAACAACCAGATTGGGAATAGTAAAAAGGAGTTTCAACATGACATTTGCCATTAAAAAAATACATCACGTTGCATATCGCTGTAAGGATGCGAAAGAAACTGTTGAGTGGTATAAAAAAATGCTCAACATGGACTTTATCTTAGCTTTTGCAGAAGACCATGTACCTTCAACGAAAGCCTTTGACCCGTATATGCATTTATTCCTAGATGCAGGCCAAGGCAATGTTTTAGCATTTTTTGAATTGCCAACCCAACCAGAAATGGGCCGTGATGAAAATACGCCTCAATGGGTGCAACATATTGCCTTTGAAGTTGAAGATTTAAATGCTCTTTTAGCTGCCAAAAAACATTTGGAAGAAAACGGCGTTAAAGTGTTAGGTATTACCAACCACGGTATCTTCCACTCAATTTATTTCTTTGACCCAAATGGACATCGTTTAGAACTGACTTATAACGATGCACATGCTGAAGAAAAAATTGCAAAAATTACTGAAGAAATGAAAACTGAAATGTTAGAGGAATGGAGCAAAACCAAACGCGCTCCACACCATACTCATTTCTTGCATGAAGAAGAATTAGGCGCGTAATTCTTTCAAAGCAATCGTTTTAAAAGTCGGCATTGATGGGAATAGTTTGAATGAACTGTTCTATATCAATGCCGATTTATATTGTTTAAATCTACTAAACCTCTATCAATTTACGCTATAAATGTAAGATGAAGGTGTTTGTAAAAATTGTGGATTATTAAACATGTGAATTTCGCTAATAGAAAAAGGTGATTTCTATTTTTCTATAGGCTCAGGCATGATGTAAAACGCATCAATGCCAATTTATGTTCTGAACAAAACTGTTTAACTGCTGAAGTAAATCGATTAAGGGTATTTAAATGATTGAAGAAAAAATATCTGGGGGGGTTCAATCACTTGAAGTTGGCTTATCCGTACTAAATGCCCTTTTAGAGCACAATCAACCCATTATTCTCAAAGACTTATCTAGTAAGCTTGAGATGCATCCTGCCAAAGTACACCGCTACTTGGTGAGCTTAATTCGCATGGATTACGCCAAACAACTTGAGGATGGCCAATATGCCTTAGGTGATCAAGCATGGCGTTTAGGCTTAAACTGCATTCAGCACAGCGATACTTTACAGTTAGTACAACATTTAATTTACGACTTACAAAGCAAAATTGGCTGTGGTATTCAAATTAGTAAGTGGTCACCCAAAGGCCCTGTCGTGGTTCAATCGATTGAATCTAACCACCCAATTTCGATTGTGACCAAAGTTGGCTCAATTATGCCTTTAGTCAATTCTGCTGCTGGGCGTTTATTTGCTTCTTACCTTCCTGAGCATTTTGTTCGTCCTTTATTAGAAACTGAGTGGCAAAAACATCAGGAACTTGGGCTAAACATTGCGCCACATAACTGGGAAGAATTTTTAGAACTTAAAGAGACGATCCGCCAACAACAAATGTCTGCGGCGAAAGGTGATTTACTTACCGGTATTAACGCAGTAGGCCTGCCAGTATTTAACTCAAACCAAGGGATTGAGTTTTGTATTGTGGCGCTTGATAGCGAAATGTTTTTACCTGTTGACCCACAAAGTAAAATTATTGAAACACTTAAAAATGAGATTAATTCAATTAATCAATATATTAAAAGCCGCTAATCAATAGCCATAAAAAAACCAAGAGCATTGCTCTTGGTTTTTTTAGATTAGAGACAAAGCAAAACTTATTTTGCTTCGAGCACACCACGGCGAATCTGGTCACGTTCAATCGATTCAAACAATGCCTTGAAGTTACCTTCACCGAAACCGTCGTCATCTTTACGTTGAATAAATTCGAAGAAGACTGGCCCAATCATATTTTCAGAGAAGATTTGTAATAAAAGCTTCTTCTGGCCATCTTTAGTACTGCCGTCTAATAAAATACCACGTTGTTTTAACTCTTCAGTTGGTTCACCATGTTCAGGTAAACGCTCTTCAAGCATTTCATAATACGTATTTGGCGGTGGTGTCATAAACTTAAGACCCAAGCCTTTTAACTTATCCCAAGTCGAAATTAAGTCATCACAAATAAACGCGATATGCTGAATACCTTCGCCATTAAAATCAGCTAAGAATTCTGCAATTTGACCGTTACCCTTGTCTGAGTCTTCATTTAAAGGAATACGGATCATGCCATCTGGTGCAGTTAATGCTTTAGAGGTTAAACCTGTATATTCACCTTTAATATCGAAATAACGAATTTCCTGGAAGTTGAAAATCTTCTCGTAGAAGTTTGCCCAATATTCCATACGTCCTTTGTAGACGTTATGAGTTAAGTGGTCGATTTCTTTTAAACCCGCACCTTCAGGGTTACGCTGCGCATCATCAAAGAAAACAAAGTCATTTTCATAAATATCGCGGTCAACTAAGAAGATTGGCATGCCACCAATACCTTTAATTGCCGGAATGTTAAGCTCCATTGGCCCAACTTTTGAGTACATTGGTTCTGCACCAAGCTCAACCGCCTTTTTAAAAGCTTTTGCTGCATCACGAGTTTTGAATCCCATCGCACAAGCAGATGGACCATGCTCATTAAAAAAGAATGAAGCATAAGATTCTGGCTGATAATTCAGGATAATATTGATATTTCCTTGACGCCATAAGTACGCTTTTTTCGATTTATGCTTGGCTACTTTTGAAAAGCCGATTGTTTCAAAAATTGGATCTAATTCATTTTCTTTTGAAACAAACTCAATAAATGCAAAACCGCATAATTCTAATGGGTTCTCTAAAATATCCATCTAGTTTCCCTCTGGTAATTACCTGATCCGTTTACTTCTCATGCTGATCTGGTCAGCTCCTTTCTCTATAGAATACGCATTTGCTGGGAGTATGTTTGAACCGTCAAAATGCCTTAGCCCAACGCATCCTATGAGAAAAAAACCAATAACTAAAACGAAGATTGAGTGAGCGCAAAGCTGATGATTAATTTCCCTTCTATATGGTGTTTGTTTTCCATACACACTGTCCTTTCTTATCTAAAAGTACGATTGAGATTTTTCAATAAACCTTTAAAAATCGTCTTTTCCTAAAGTTATTCCTAGATTTATGGAGGCCAACATCCTTGTTGGACCTCCAATGGCCATTTACCTTAAAACAGATGCTACTAAAAACAATTAAATTATGCAATACATAATTTAATTATGAATTGTGTAATTTATTAATCAAATTACTTCGTTTGTTTGTGCTTGTTTTAGATTTCATATTTTATAAATCATTGGGTACACTCACATGGCTTTTAAAGTTCTAAGGGCGGAAAAATCATGCTTTTAATCAGTGCCTGTTTAATTGGGGAGCCTGTACGCTACGATGGCCGCTCTTGCTTACACACTACACTTAAGCAATTATTTTTAAATAAAAAAGCGCATGCACTTTGTCCAGAGTTATTAGGTGGTTTTACTACTCCAAGGTTACCTGCAGAAATTGTTGGGGGTACGGGGCAAAATGTGCTTGATGGCAAGGCAAGAATCATAGATTCATCTGGTTTAGATGTGACTGAGCTATATTTAAAAGGCGCCTACCGTACTTTAGATATTGCACGGCAAATACAAGCAACTTGTGTGGTTTTAAAAGAAAACAGTCCGTCCTGCGGTAGTCAAAAAATTTATAACGGTACTTTCCAAGGCGAGAAGATCACGGGTGTTGGGATTACCACGGCACTGTTACAGCGCCATGGTTTTGAAGTGATTTCTGAAAATGAGATTGAAGAATGGTTAGCAGCACATCCTCTTTGTTGATCTACCCAATCAAAAACCTCTTAATTGCTTTCTAAAACGAAAACAGAAGGCACTCAATACACAAGCTACTAAATAGCTTATGGCCGCCATACTCCAGAAACCATAAATTCCCATTGCAGATATAGAGTGACTTCCCCAGTGCAGCCCTTTATAAGCCATCCACCAACCACCGCCCAATCCGAAACATAGCACCACGACTAAAAAAATCAGCATGGGTAAAATCGACACATCCCAACAACGCAGCAAAGAGGTTAGTAACGTCATTAAGCCATCGAGAAAATGAGACATGCAGACAATCAAGAGCAGTGATGTAGCCAAAATCTGTACAGCCAAATCATCTGAATAGAACGTGACAATTAAGCCCCTCTCCAACCATAAACACAAGGATAAACTGCCACTCACTGCCATAATTACCCATATACTTTGTCTGGCAATTTTGTCTGCTTCTTTCATGTTGCCGCTGCCCATAGTTCTTGACACCAAAATGCTATAAGCCGAGGCAATTGATGAAGGAAAAATAAACATGAAACCGCCAGTGCTCGCGACAATTTGATGGGCTGCAGACACCACACTCCCGAAAGGCAAAATCAGAATAGCAACTGAACAAAATGCAATAACGTCCATCAACGCCATGATCGCAGTAGGTATCCCTATTTTTAAAATCATACGCAGACTTTGCCGGCTATCTTCATCTGACCGTTCTGGATGTTCAATAAAGATGTACTTTTTCTCTAGAAAAAACAGGTAATAAACGGTCAACATAAACCACCGTACAATGATAGTGGCTAACAACGCCCCTATCGCCCCGAGTGGCGGAATTGAAAATAAAGCGACACCATAAATCAGAAGATAAGACAAAATAATTTTAAGAATGAAGAAAAGACTATCTGATAATAAAACCTTATACGCATTTTCAGTGACCTGAGACAAAGCTGTAAATAAGCGCATCAGTAAATGGGCAGGTAAAATAAATACCAAAGCCCAAATACAGTTTTTAGTAATTAAAACGACATGTTCAGATGCACCAAATAATTTTGGTAGATCACGGAACAAGTAAAGCAAGGCAATACTCACCAATGCCGAACCTAACATCAGCCAAACGCCTTGAATAAAAATTTGACGAATACGTGGTATGTCATGGCAACCATAAGCTTCCGAGAGCTTAAGCATCACACCTTGCAGTATCCCCATTCCAATGACATAAACCACTGTATATAAAGATAAGGTCACCGATAAGGCGGCAACATGATCATTGCTAAAATGCCCTACATAAGCAATATCAATCAATCCACTTAAAATTAGAATCAAATTGCTAGAGAGCATGGGAATAAATAATTTAAAAATCTGGTTCATCAAAAAAATGCCTTATTTTTTTTCTTTGCGATTTATGTTGATATTTACGTTATTTTTAGTGCATCAATTCGAAGCAAAAGACATACCAGTTTTAAATTCAGCTCAAATAAAAAGTGCTTTAAATAAAAAGACCAAACTATCTGTTTGGTCTTCTTTTCTAATGTATATCGTTTATATAGTTATTCTTGTTTGTGTTTACTTGCCCAATAAGTCGCAAGTGCAGGACCAGAAATATTATGCCAAAGGCTGAAAATAGCACTTGGTACGGCAGTAATCGGGGAAGCCGCAAAATGCACTGCTGCAAGCGCCACGCCTAAGCCTGAGTTTTGCATTCCTACTTCTACCGCAATTGCTTTACTGTCCGCATAAGGCAATTTAAAGAAATGCGCTGCGGCAAAACCTAATAAATATCCAAGCCCATTATGCAATATCACTACCGCCAAAATGAGCAAACCCGACTGTAAAATAGCTGCTTTACTGCCACCAATAATGGCTGCCACAATCGCTACAATTGCAATCACTGAAACTAATGGCATGACTTGAATATAGGATTCAACCTGACGTTTAAGCCAAGTTCGCAAAATCAGCCCAATTACAATCGGAAGTAGTACGACCTGCAAAATCGAAATAAACATCGAAGCCGCGTCAATCTTTAGCCATTGGCTGGCGAGTAGATAGAAAATTGCAGGTGTTAACATAGGAGCCAAGAGTGTTGATACCGAGGTACAGGCGACCGATAAAGCCACATTGCCTTTGGCCATATAGGTAATGACATTTGAAGCTGTTCCTCCTGGGCAACAACCTACCAAAATAACGCCGACCGCAATTTCAGGAGGCAAATTAAATAATTTACATAATATAAATGCCAAGCCCGGCATCACGACAAACTGCGCAATAACCCCAATTAACACGGCTTTAGGGCTTTGTAGTACCCCTTTAAAATCATCAACGGTCATGGTCATTCCCATGCCAAGCATAATAATGCCCAAAATCCATGGGATGTACGCTTTGAGCCAAACAAAAAATTCAGGTTGCCATAGCGCCAGAGCTGCAAAAATAATTACCCATAGGGCAAACGTCTTTTGAACAAACTGAGTAAAACGGAGTAATGCAGACATACTGTTCATCCATACCAAATCGCAATTAAAGTCCAAGCATCAAAATCAGTATCTCTAGCATTCATTCAACAGATCAGTCGATTGAATACGGATAACCCCTTGTTGCTGCATAGTTTGCCACGCTTGTTCTAATGAACCATTAAGATCAATACTTTTGCACGCATCTTCAATTACTAAAGTTTTAAAGCCTTGCTTAACCGCATCTAAAGCAGTCCATGCGACACAAAAGTCTGTGGCAATTCCAACCACATAGACCGTATCAATACCACGTTCTTTTAAATATCCCGTTAAACCTGTCATTGTGGTGTGGTCAGCTTCCATAAAAGCTGAGTAACTATCAATATGAGCATGAAAACCTTTTCGGATAATCAGTTGAGCTGTCGGGATATTTAAATCCGGATGAAATTCGGCATCATGAGTGTCTTGTATACAATGCTTAGGCCAAAGCACCTGTGATCCATAATCCAGTTCAATCGTTTCAAATGGCTGCTTGCCCGGATGGTTGGCTGCAAAAGAAATGTGATTATCCGGATGCCAGTCTTGAGTGAGGACTACATTTTCAAAACAACCTGCCAATTGGTTAATGGTCGGAATAATCGTATCGGCGTCGGCAACTGCTAGGTTTCCACCAGGGGTAAAACCATTTTGCACGTCAACTACGACTAAAGCCGAATTTTGTGGTTGTTTATTCATTTTCATGCCATCTTAAGTCCCATTCGGGAAAAATATGCATTTTATCTTGCCATAAAAAAGACCGTGTTAAGTAGAGGTTGGAAGAATTGCACCATATTCTCATTTTTACTGTCTTTTACTTGAAATCATCAAATTGGCATTCTATGTTTTGCTCAAGTTTACATAGGGTTTATCAGTCAAGCATATTGTTCTTATGCGTCTGATCAGTCATAATTTGCATAATTGTCATTCAACAATCTGTTATTGTTAGAACTGGACAATCAAAATACTGCAACCATCCCACATTTTGTTTTTCTTACCTCAGATTCGGATGGATAAATAGGATATTTTTTAAAATGACTCAGCAAGCACAGACCATTCAAGGCTCAATCGTCGCAATCGTCACTCCCATGTTGAAAGATGGCGGTGTAGATTGGAAGAGTCTTGAGAAGCTGGTTGAGTGGCACATAGAACAAGGTACAAACAGTATTGTAGCCGTCGGTACAACCGGCGAAGCCTCAACATTGAGCATGGAAGAGCACACACAGGTTATTAAAGAAATTATTCGTGTAGCCAACAAACGTATTCCAATTATTGCCGGTACTGGTGCAAACTCAACCCGTGAAGCAATCGAATTAACTAAAGCTGCCAAAGACCTTGGCGCAGATGCAGCTTTACTTGTAACCCCATACTATAACAAGCCGACTCAAGAAGGCCTTTACCAACACTATAAAGCGATTGCTGAAGCTGTTGAATTACCGCTTATTCTTTACAACGTACCTGGTCGTACAGGTGTAGATTTGTCAAACGATACAGCTGTTCGTTTAGCGGAAATTCCAAATATTGTCGGCATTAAAGATGCAACAGGTGACGTACCGCGCGGTAAAGCTTTAATCGATGCTTTAAACGGCAAGATGGCTGTGTACTCAGGTGACGATGAAACTGCATGGGAACTTATGCTTCTTGGCGCAGACGGTAATATCTCGGTTACTGCAAACATTGCACCTAAAGCAATGAGCGAAGTATGTGCGGTTGCAATTGCAAAAGATGAGCAACAAGCAAAGACGCTTAACAATAAGATTGCAAATTTACACAATATTCTATTTTGCGAATCAAACCCAATTCCTGTGAAATGGGCACTACATGAGATGGGACTGATTGATACTGGTATTCGTTTACCACTCACTCCTCTCGCTGAGCAATATCGCGAACCTCTCCGCAATGCCCTAAAAGATGCGGGAATTATTTAATAAGAGCAATTTATGATGCAATTACGTCTTGGTTTAGTCCTTGCAGTTTCAGCCTTAAGTTTAGCTGGCTGTGGTCGCTTCGCACTCAATAATCACTCTTTAGATTATAAAAATGCAAAGCAACTCGCCCCACTTGAGTACCCTGCCGATGCAACTGTACGACCAGCGACACCTTTGTATCCTGCACCAACAGTAGACCAGCTTGCTATCGATCACGCACCGAAGTTTGAAAACAAGCGTGGCAATCGTTTTGCATTGCCACGTCCTGAACCACTTCAAACTGATACGACAGCAGATGCATCTGCTCAAACAGGTAGTGCGCTTGGTCGCCCTCAACTTGTGACAGATGGTAATAAAAATCCACTGTTAAAAATTGATGGAAGTACTGCCGAGATTTGGCAATACACCAAAGCTACGTTAAGCACGTTAAATTACAACGTCATCGCTCAAGGTAACAATCAAGCGACGATTAAAGTAAATGACAATACATATGTGCTTAAGCTCACTGGTGTTGGCTCTAGTCATAGCCTTGCTCTATTTAATCCAGATAACACTTTTGCTAGCCCTGATGTTGCCGCAGAAGTGTTAAACCAGATTTACCAAAATTGGCCAGCCTAGTCGTTTACTAGGCATTTTTTTTAAAAAAGGTTCCCTCATGTTAAAACAAACCTTGCTCTATACTGGTAAAGCAAAATCTGTATATGAAACAGACAATGCCGACCATCTGATTTTAGTCTTTCGTGATGATGCCTCTGCGTTCAATGGCGAAAAAATCGAACAACTAGATCGTAAAGGCAAGGTGAACAACCGTTTTAACGCCTTCATCATGGAAAAACTTGCTGAAGCGGGTATCGAAACGCATTTTGAAAAATTGCTTTCTCCAACTGAAGTTCTTGTTAAAAAACTTCAAATGATTCCTGTTGAATGTGTAATCCGTAACTATGCAGCAGGTTCTCTATGCCGTCGTTTAGGTGTAGAAGAAGGTAAAGAGTTAACTCCTCCTACATTTGAATTGTTCTACAAAGATGATGGCCTAGGCGATCCAATGGTTAACGAATCTCAAGCGATTGCTTTAGGTTGGGCGACTGCTGAACAGTTAGAACAAATGAAAGTGTTAACTTATAAAGTAAATGATGTATTAAAAGCATTATTTGCTGAAGGCAACATGATTTTGGTGGACTTCAAACTTGAATTTGGTGTTTTCCATGATCGTATCGTACTTGGTGATGAATTCTCTCCAGACGGTTGCCGTTTATGGGACAAAGATACTAAGAAAAAACTCGACAAAGACCGTTTCCGTCAAGGCTTAGGCGGTGTTGTTGAAGCTTATGAAGAAGTTGCTGCTCGTTTAGGCGTAGATTTATCTGACATCTAATCAGCTCAACTTTATAAAAAACCGAGCATTTCAGCTCGGTTTTTTTATTTTCAGCACCCTAGAATTTAGGAAAAGTAGACAGATTTGTATATTTAATTAAATTATGACTTGCACAATCTCAAAACAAAGCACTAAAATCTAAAAAAATATAAATTGCATCACAATAATTAAATTTTTAAATAGGATGAGTCTATGGAACTATTTAAGCCTGAAAAGAGATTAATGAATCATCCAATCCATTTTGGTGAAAATCCATTAGTGATTTTATCTAATTTTAGCCACTCTGCCTTAAAGCAGGGATGGAGCCAAGCTGAAGTCGAAACTGTCATTTCTGAAGCTTCCCAAGGCGACTATATGAAACTCATACGTACCTTGAGAGCATATACCTTGTTTTAATTATTGTTGCCATTTTCATGACTACAAGCGCTTAACTTCAACGTTACACTTTTATAGCAGGCTGTTTGAGTTTACTATCTTTTCTTATACTTAACTTTTCTCTCAGGTCTGGTCGATTCTTTTCTTCATACATTATTGTTCTAGTTCGCTTACCCCCAGAGTGTTCAATTTATAAAAAAACACATAAAGCTGGTAGGAATCTTCTAGATTTATCCTGAACACTGCCTTAACAATAAATAAAAAACGATAAATATAAATTATTTATTCAGTGAGGAGTAAACCCGATGGACCATGAACTAGAAGAAGAGAAAGTCGATCAAACCCTAAGCTGGCGTGAAAAAATGGCAGTTGAAGAACACGAGAAACTGTCGCCCCGTTTAGTATATGAAATTATTCGCCGTGATGGTGCCGAAGAGTTAGATCGCCCGACAGCCGCGCTCATCTTTTCAGGCATTGCAGCCGGTCTCGTCATCAGTTTTTCATTTGTATTTAAAGCGATTATTGCTTCTTATATCCCAACTGATGCCATCTGGACCGATTTAATTACCAATTTCGGTTATACCATTGGATTCCTGATCGCTATTTTAGGACACATGCAACTCTTTACCGAAAATACCATTACTACAGTTGTGCCCCTATTTAAGCCCTTTACCTTAGACAAATTACGAGCTGTAGGCCGTCTATGGGGAATCGTGTTTCTATGCAATATCATTGGAACAGCTTTGGCGAGTTTATTCTTCCTGACCACCGACCTGTTTACTCCAAACATTGACAAAGCCCTAGATGAGCTCGCACATCATGTTGGGTCTTTTTCCGCCACCCAAAATCTGCTTAAAGGGGTTATGTCTGGTCTTTTAATTGCTGCATTGGTCTGGATGCTACCTTCCGTCAGCAATAAGTTCCTAGTCATCTTTTTCATGACTTATCTGATAGGACTAGGCGATTTTACCCATGTGGTCGTTGGCTCTACCGAAATGTCCTATCTGGTCTGGCAAGGAGAAGCTTCTCTTGGTGAATATATGTTTAATTTCCTGATCCCAACCACCATTGGCAATATTATTGGTGGTACAGGCGTGTTTACCCTGCTGATTTATGGTCAGGTGACTGAAGAATTGGAACAATAGCAAGAAACAATAAACTATTGTTCCTGCTGCCATCTGCGTTGTTGTAAGCGTTCACCTTCAACTTCACGCTTGTTTCTTGCCGACTCATAGAGTTTGGTTCCCTTTAACTCAGGTGGCAAATAGTCTTGCAGTACAAAGTGCTCTGGGTAGTCATGAGGATAGAGATAATTAATTCCATAACCTTGCTGTTTCATCAGCTTGGTTGGCGCATTTCTCAAGTGTAAAGGTACTGGTAAATTTGCCGTTTTCTCAGCAAGTTCTAAGGCCTTATTAATCGCGAGGTAAGTACTATTACTTTTTGCACTCGTTGCTAAGTAAACTGCTGTTTGACCCAAAATAATTCGAGCCTCAGGCATTCCCACCGCCTGTACAGAACGGAAACATTCACCTGCAAGCAATAATGCATTTGGATTCGAGTTTCCAATGTCTTCTGAAGCGGCAATCAACATACGTCTTGCAATAAAAACCGGATCTTCCCCACCTTTAAGCATCCGCGCCATCCAGTACAAAGCCGCATCCGGATCACTACCACGAATCGATTTGATAAAGGCAGAAACGAGGTCGTAATGCTGTTCACCCGATTTGTCATAACGCGCAATATTTTGCTGAGCGACTTTTACTACAACCGCATTGGTAATGGTATTTTCAACTTCGGGCTCAAAAGTACTTGCAATTAAGTCAAGTAAATTGAGTGCCTTACGAGCATCACCTGCTGCAAACTGTAAAAGAGCATCATACTCTTCAATATGAATATAGCGTTCTTTTAAAAATTTATCGTTTTGGAGTGCATTGTTAAGTAGCGTCTGAATTGCTTCACTGTCTAAACTGTTTAAGGTATAGACCTGACAGCGTGATAAAAGTGCACTATTGACTTCAAAAGACGGGTTTTCAGTGGTGGCGCCAATTAATGTAATTTTACCTTTTTCTACGGCACCTAATAATGCATCTTGCTGTGATTTATTAAAGCGATGGATTTCGTCAATAAAAACTACAGGTGTCAGTAAGTCACCACTTTCTGCAATCACTTCACGTAATTCTTTTACGCCCGTATTTAGCGCAGATAAGCTCACAAATGGACGATCTATTGCCTGAGCTAAAAGCAAAGCAATTGTCGTTTTACCGACGCCTGGCGGCCCCCAAAAAATAATAGAAGGCAAATGCCCCTGATCAATCATTTGACGTAAGGGCGCATGTTCACCTAACAAATGATCTTGCCCAATAATTTCAGACAAGTCTCTCGGGCGCAGGCGTTCAGGAAGTGGAATATGGGTGTCTGACATCTCAAATAGCTTTATCGTCTTTTCACTATAGTCTATTGTGTCTCACAGAAATCTACAATTTGAATCTATGAGACACATCCTTTATTTACAGGGTATTTCCTAGCATTAAGAGGGTTTCTTACTCAGCTTGAGTAAACGAGCATTGGGGCCATCTTCAATTACCCAAATTGAACCGTCTTGTGCTTCATGTAACCCACGAATACGTTGCTTCATCTCTAATCTTTGTACTTCTTTTACGGGCTTATGCTCTAAATCTACAACTACAATTGCTTCTGAAGATAACCCGCCAATTAAAGCTTTATTTTGCCATGCGGGAAATTGTTGTCCGCGATAAATAATTAAGCTCGACGGTGAGATTACAGGGGTCCAGTCAATTTCTGGCGCTTTAAACTCTGGGCGCGTGTGATGATCTGGGATAGGCTGACCTGAATAATGATCTCCATTTGAAACAATCGGATAACCATAGTTTTCGCCTTTGGTAATAATATTAAGCTCATCACCACCTTTTGGCCCCATCTCAACCACCCATAGCTGTCCTTTACGGTCAAAGGCCATTCCTAATGGGTTACGATGTCCAAGTGACCATATTTCAGCAGTGACACCGCCTTGCTCATAAAAAGGGTTACCTAAGGCTGCTGAACCGTCGTCATTTAAACGCAAGATTTTGCCCAAGTTGCTTTTCATATTTTGGGCAGGGTCAAACTTTTGGCGCTCACCTGAACTGACCCAAAGCTTACCGTCTGCACCAAAAAGCATGCGATGCCCATAATGGCCTTGTCCTGAGACTTTAGGTACTTGCTGCCAAATCTGCTTTATATCGGTGAGTTTTGGCTGATTAGGATTAGATAAATCTAATTTTGCACGTGAAATCACTGCACCAGACCCACCTTGCCCTTTGGCTGCATAACTAAGATATATCCAGTGATTTTTGGCAAAGTCTGGGTGTAGAGCAACATCCCCTAAACCGCCCTGTCCGCCATAGTTCACCGCTGGAACACCCTGAACATCTAGCACTTGTTTATTTTGTGGATTAAAAATTTTTAGCTTACCTTGCCGTTCAGTCACCAATAACCGCTGATCAGGCAAACTGGTGATCGCCCAAGGCTCATTAAAATGTGCGACTGCCTCGACCTGATAAGTTTGTTTGGCAGCACTGGTCTGCTCTGTTTTTGCAGTTGTATTTTGTTCAGGATTTTTTGAATTAGTATTATTAGAGCCACAGGCCATTAACAAGAAGAAACTACTACATAATAAGGGGGCTGCTAATCGTCTCATCATTTTTATCTCCTTTTGCTTTTATTTTTATATAACGGAGATGATTAAAAAATTTACGATAAAAATGTTACTTTATTATACGCTGTAATTAAAAATGCTCATCGGGAGCGTATTAACGCACCCAACGCACCACATAATCTTCGATATCATCTTCATGTACATCAGTTTCAGGAATACAACGCCCTGCTACCGACTTTTTCGCTTTCACTACGCTTTGTCTGGAACCCGTATTTAAATAGTGCCAAGAAGGTAAATTTTTACCTTCATTCAAACGTTTATAGGCACAGCTCGATGGCAGCCAGTGTATGGTTTTTAAGGTTTCCGGCGTTAGTTGTAAACAGTCGGGTACTTGCTGCTGACGGTTTGGGTAGTCAGAACAACGTCCAGTATTGCAATCAAGTAACTTGCACGCCACTTTGGTGTACGCAACTTCATGTGTATCTTCATCTTCTAGCTTGACCAAACAGCACAATCCGCACCCATCACACAGTGCCTCCCACTCAGCCTGAGTCAGTTGCTCTAGCGTATAATTTTTCCAAAACAATGGACGAAGTGAGGTCTCGGTAGACATAAGATTTTAACGGCTATATAGATCAAGCAAAGTCAGATTATAGCATTGAAGTACGCTGGTCTTAAGAAAAGAAGCCGTATTTTTGGCATCACAAAATGATTGTTTAATATACATTTCAACCACATAAACGACACATTTCGTGCAAAAAACACGCTATATAGTAAAAAGACAATGAAAAATAAGGAGGACAGCATATGTTCCGTTGGGCAATAATTTTTGCAGTGATTGCACTCATTGCCAGTCTATTAGGGTTTGGTGGTGTTGCAGGGTTATCTAAAGACTTTGCCGTGATTTTATTAGTGATAGCTGTAATTCTCGCTGTTATTGGTTTTATTTCGCGAGGCCGAACTTAATTTAATCATGACCATATCAAAAAGAAGGAACTCGTTCCTTCTTTTTTTATTGCATAAATATTTCTATGCTTTTCTTTTGATGTAGTTTTTTACATAGTTATTTATATGGCTTTTATTTTTTATGCTTTAATCAAGCGTATTTAAATCGAATTTAATTTCAGGATTAATGTCATGAGTACAGCAATTAAAACCCGTGAAATTCAATATACTGCACCAGATGGTAGCCATTTAATTGGTTACTTTGCGGCTCCAGAAAGTGAAACACCTGTACCAGGTGTCATTATTGGTCCTGAGTGGTGGGGTCGTAACGAATACACTGAACAACGTGCGCGTGAACTTGCTGAACACGGTTATGCTGCACTTGCAATTGACATGTATGGCGATAAAAAAGTAACAACGACTGCAGCTCAAGCTTATGAATGGATGATGCAGACATTTGAAGATTTAGACACGGTAACTGATCGTGCCAACGCAGGTCTTCAGACTTTGGCTGCTCAACCGGAAGTAAATAGTGAAAAACTTGCAGCGGTAGGTTTTTGCTATGGTGGCAAAGTGGTACTCGATCTAGCTCGCTCAGGTGCTCCCCTCAAAGCAACTGCGACATTCCATGGTACATTAGCTCCTAAGGCTCCTGCTCAAAAAGGCAACATTCAAGGTGAGGTATTGGTTCTACATGGTGAACTAGACAGCATGGTCACCTTAGAAGATGTTGCTAATTTTGAAAAAGAGATGCAAGCTGCTGAGGTTAAACATGAGGTAGTGGTTTTAAAAGATGCTAAACATGGCTTTAGTAACCCGCTTGCAGATGAAAGAGCTAAAGCGAATGGTGTAGACCTTGGCTACAACAGCGAAGCGGAGAAACAAGGCCTTGCTAAAATGTACGCTTTATTAGAACGTACTTTAAAATAAAAGAAGCAAATTTGGAGCAAATGGCATTTTTCGCATTTGCTCCCTTAAATGTTTATGACTTTGCAATATTTTTACTGTATTTTTTAAACCATACTTCAATAAATATACTCCCGTTGAGCTAGAGCAAAGCCTAGTCTTATTTCCCGCACTCGGGGTTTAATGGAATAACATGAGAGGATACAACAATGACTGACAAGAAATGTCCGTATTGCGATTTTGATGAATATGACATCATTGATAAGAATGAATTTGCTGTAATTTTACCAGACCCAAATCCGTTGTCTAAAGGTCACTGTGTAGTGACTCCACTACGCCATGTCAGCTCGTTTTTTGATATTACGTCTAAAGAGCACCAAGGCTTACTGACACTTCTTGAAATTGCCCGTCATGAAACCCAGCTTCGCCATCAGCCAGACGGTTTCCATATTGGCTTTAATGATGGTGAAGTGTTTGGACAGACTTCTGACCATTTCCACATTCATGTCATTCCATATTACAAAAATCAACCGTTGAAACTTGATCAACGTTGGGGTGTACAAAAGGATTAATCCTTTTTACTCATAGAATAGGGACTACATTTTTGATGTAGTCCCTGTTTTCATATGTCCATTTTCTTCGGTTGCTTTAAACAAAATTTCACCCAAATTTCAGCTATAATTTAGCCCTTACTTTTCTTCTATAGCTGTTCATGCCTGAATTTTCTTTTTCTGATGCCCTCTTAAACTGGTTCGATCAACATGGTCGGCATGATTTGCCTTGGCAAGTCGCAGATGATCCATACAAAGTCTGGGTTTCTGAAATTATGTTACAGCAAACTCAGGTAAAAACAGTTCTGCAATATTTTGACCGCTTTATGGAGCGCTTCCCAACTGTAGAAGCTTTAGGCTATGCAACTTGGGATGAAGTCGCCCCTTATTGGGCAGGTCTTGGCTATTACGCTCGTGCCCGCAATTTGCATAAAGCTGCCGGCCTTGTAGCACAGCAAGGCAAATTTCCTGAAACTCTAGAAGAATGGATTGCACTACCCGGCATTGGTCGCTCGACCGCAGGTGCACTCATGTCTTTAGGTTTACGTCAGTATGGCGTGATTATGGATGGCAACGTGAAACGCGTTTTAGCCCGTTTCTTTGCCATTGAAGATGACTTAAGCAAACCACAGCACGAACGTGAAATGTGGAAACTGGCTGAAGAGCTTTGTCCCACCCAACGCAATCATGACTACACTCAAGCAATTATGGACTTGGGTGCGACCATCTGTACGCCTAAAAAACCTCTTTGTTTATATTGCCCAATGCAAGCTCATTGTCAGGCTTATCAGCAAGGTTTAGAACAAGAATTACCTTTTAAAAAACCGAAAAAAACACCGCCTGTTAAAACGGCAGATGTTCTTATTATTCAGTGCGAAGATGAATGGTTCTGGCAGCAACGCCAAGCTCATGGTCTATGGGGCGGTTTATTTTGTTTACCTATTTTAGAAAATGAACATGAACGCTTGAAATTAAGTCAGCAATTTAAGCTACAACCTCAACCACAAACTTTTCAGATCAGTCATAGCTTTACTCACTTCACATGGTTACTTAATGCTCATGTGTTCCACGTGGAACTTGATCAAAAAGAACATCTGGCGATTGAACTTGAAGGCCAATGGCTGAGTCCAGAACAAGCTATTGCTAAAGGTGTTCCAACTGCTATGAAAAAATTGATCTCGACAAGCCGTTCATGACATAGTGAGCAAAATAATTTTGATATGGCTGTGACAGGGAGTATTTTGTGCGACGTTTAGTTTCCCATCTCTCACTTGGTTTTCTCATTATTCTATTGGCAGCCTGTGCCAGTGCGCCTAAAAAACCTGCCCCGCTTTCACCAGCCCAAGTTAGCAAACTCAAGAGTATGCAGCTTCCAAGTCGGCTTCCTGTTCCGGTAAAAGGTGTCGATCGAGATGAGCTAAAAGACACATGGGGAGCTGCTCGGAGTCAGGGCCGTAGCCACGAAGGAATTGATATTTTGGCTCCACGTGGAACCAAAGTGTACAGTGCAACTGAAGGGCTCATTGCCGATCTTCGTAATAATAACCTCGGTGGCAAAGTCATCTGGATTTTAGGCCCAGCAGGAACATGGCATTATTATGCTCATCTTGATGGACATAAACGTGGCTTAAACGTAGGTGACTATGTCAAAAAAGGTGATTTAATTGGCTATGTCGGCAACACGGGCAATGCACGTTATACTTCACCTCATCTTCATTATGGTCTTTACTTAGATGGTAAAGGTCGTGGTGCTGTTAATCCTTATTCATATTTACGCTAGGAACATTTTATGTCGGAAGCGCTGATCAATCGCTTAGTAGAATTTGCCGAGTCTGGCAACCAGCAAAAGATCATTTTAAATGGCAATAGCTATCAAGGCTGGATCATGGAAATCAGTGATGATGCCCTACTGATCAGTACCGGTTTTTCAGATAAAGTTGGCAAAGACTTTTGGCTAAAGTTTGAAGACTTAACTCAAGCTGAACTGTATTATTGGGATACTCGCCCAAATGAATGGGTACCATTCAAACTCTAAAATACCAAGATAAATATAAGGAGTATCATCATGAAAACTCAACGCTGCGGATGGTGTTCCGATGATCCACTCTATATTGCTTACCATGATGAAGAATGGGGAAAACCAGAACACGACGAAGCCCGATTATTTGAAATGCTCTGTCTTGAAGGACAACAAGCAGGTCTATCTTGGATTACCGTACTAAAAAAAAGAGAAAGCTACCGCCAGCACTTTTTTAATCATCCTATTGCTGACATTGCCGCATTTACGGATGACTTTTTAGAAACAAAACTATCCGATGCAAGCTTAATTCGTCACTTGGGGAAACTCAAAGCTATTCGTGATAATGCGATTGCTTGGCAAGCCCTTAAAGCCCAAGTTGGTGATGTTTCTAAATGGCTTTGGCAGTTTGTAGATGCAGCGCCACAAAACAATGATGTTGCAGATTATCGTAAGGCTCCTGCTCAAACTGAGCTCAGCCTAAAACTTTCCAAAACGCTCAAAAAAAATGGTTTCAAATTTGTTGGTCCAACCACCTGCTATGCGTTTATGCAGGCAGTGGGTATGGTCAATGACCATGAAAACGATTGTCAATTTAAAGCTTCCTAACCCACCAGAACGGTTCAAATCCGCTTAAGGAGTTTCCGATGAGCAATAATACGATTCAGGCTTATGCTGCAATGCAGGCAGGTGAAAAACTGGTCCCATACCAATTTGATGCAGGTGAATTACAACCGCATCAGGTTGAGGTAAAAGTTGAATACTGTGGTTTGTGTCATTCTGATATTTCTGTTTTAAATAATGAATGGCGCTCAACCGTGTACCCTGTAATTGCAGGCCATGAAATTATTGGACGAATTGTTGCTTTAGGCTCAGAAGCCAAAGGACTACAAATTGGGCAACGTGTCGGTATTGGCTGGACCGCCGAGAGTTGCCAAGCCTGTGATGAGTGTATTGGTGGTCAGCAAGTTCTTTGTACGGGCGAAAATGTAGCAACAATCGTGGGACATGCGGGTGGTTTTGCCGATAAAGTTCGTGCAGGCTGGCAATGGGCCATTCCCCTTCCCGAAGATTTAGACCCAGAAAGTGCAGGCCCTTTACTTTGCGGCGGAATTACCGTTTTTGATCCACTACTCAAACACAAAATACAGGCAACACATCACGTGGGTGTGATTGGTATTGGTGGTTTGGGCCATATTGCCATTAAGCTCCTTAAAGCGTGGGGCTGTGAAATTACGGCTTTTAGTTCTAACCCAGATAAAACCGAAGAACTCAAAGCAATGGGAGCCGACCATGTGGTGAATAGCCGCGATACAGAAGCGGTAAAAGCTCAAAAGGGTAAATTTGATTTATTGCTGAGTACCGTGAATGTGACTTTAAATTGGCGTGCTTTCATTTCTACGCTAGCACCAAACGGTTCTTTGCACTTTTTAGGACTGACCCTAGAACCTGTTCCTGTTTCTGTCGGCTCACTTATCGATGGTGCCAAGTCAGTAACAGGCTCACCTACAGGTTCACCTGCTGCTCTACGCCAACTTTTAAAGTTTGCCGCACGCAAAAAAATTGCACCTCAAATTGAGCTATTTCCAATGTCACAGCTCAATGAAGCAATTGAACGTCTACACTCAGGTCAAGCACGCTACCGTATTGTGCTTAAAGCAGACTTTGCAGAATAAAACTAACTCACTGTTTGCATCTGTTGTCGCGACCAGTCTGCCAAGCTCATAATTGCTTGGCGGACATCTGCTGTTAACTCATGGCCTGCGTTTAAACGAATAAAATGCCGATAACGTTCATCCTCACCAAAAACATGGCCCGGTACTACAGTAATTCCCTGAGCTTGGGCAGTGTAATAGAGCGCTAAACTATCTACACTCTTAGGTAACTGTATCCATAATGCATATCCGCCTTCGGGCTGGCTCCTTCTTCGGCCGCATTCAGCTCATTTAAAATTTTACGGGCTTTTATAAGAAATTGTTGCCCTTCTTGAGTCAATTTCAATTTACGCGTTGTTCGCTCTAGCAAAGTCACATCTAACTTTGCTTCCAAGCGGGTTAAAGATCGGCTCACCCCCGAAGGTGTTTGCTTTAAATGTTCTGCTGCTGCCACAAATGAACCTGTATCAACAATTGTGATAAAGGCAACAAGTTCTTCAATTGTTGATTTCATCGTTTATTCTATTATTGACTAAACATCAAAGATATTTTGCTTAGGGTTTGTTGACATTTAC
>NZ_JAVIMT010000003.1:0-258 GCF_031196675.1 Acinetobacter sp. 148
TTTCGATTGGGTGAGCTGCTGACAGAATAAGGAAATAACAATACATAGCTAACGACAGAATCTAGGTTTACTCCCGTAATCATTTTTCTTTCAAAAGTTTGGCCTACTCCACCAATTCCAAAGCTGCCAACTTCTATCAAATTACCAGCTGTAGTACCAACATTTCTAGTTGCGGCACTACCAAGCCCTAAGTTAGTTCGAGCATCGGATGGAGTTGTTGCACCGGTACCACCTTGAGAAATTGCAATAGCCTTGGTT
>NZ_JAVIMT010000039.1:0-41901 GCF_031196675.1 Acinetobacter sp. 148
TAATTCAGCGTATATCAGACTATGTAGAATTCGATGTTCAAAAAAATAAAACAGAGTGCATTAAAAACCCTAGGTATCATAATGAAAAGCTTACAATCAAAGGCGAGGTAGATAACCCGTGTAATTTAACTATTCATAGGAGAAAATAATGTTAGTTAATAATCAAACTATATTTTATTCTGGTGATGAAATGGTAGAGGTTTTAAAAGAGATAGAATATATATTAGTTTCTCTGCACAAAGTAGGATCTCACTATGCTGAAACCTTACCTGATTCTTATATCGAATATGCAGATGAAACTACAAAATTTATTGATGATAATAATATTTGTGAAAGACTAGCGAGAATTAGAAGAATTTTATCTAGTAAATTTGATAATAGTTTAGGGGAAGATGATATGGATGATTTAGAAAGAGCTTTTGAAAGTTTAGAATATTGGAAACCCAAAAAATAGCAAAATCTGTCGTCAAAAATCAAGTAAGAGTGATTTACAACTTGAGTGGGATGCATGTGGACGGCTGATTAAAAGTCCTAATGCTGAATATACAGCAGAGTACCGCTATGATGCGTTAGGACGCCGTATTCAAAAGCGAAGTAAACATCATCATACCGGTGGTGAGCATAACATCATTTATGGATGGGATAGCAATACACTTGCTTATGAGTCGAATGAGCAAATTACCAAGTATTATATATATGAGAAAGATTCATTTTTACCGCTGGTACAGACTGTTTATGCAGAAGAAATAAAGCTTCGTCAAACACCTGACTGGGCAGATAAACCCTATAGTTTACAACGTGACCCATTATGGAAAGTAACGAAAACATCAAAAGACTTTAAAGATTTTTGGTTCTATCATTGCGACCATTTAGGTACACCGCAAGAAATGACGGATCATACAGGTTCGGTCATTTGGCAAAGCTTGGGGTGAGTGTAAAGCTGAAAAAGCTAAATCTAACTTCTTTGAAGACTCTGAGATTATCAGTAATAATATCCGTTTCCAAAGGCAGTATTTTGATGAGGAGACAGGGCTTCATTACAACCGTTATCGTTATTATTCACCGTATGTAGGGCGTTTTATTTCCAAAGACCCGATTGGATTATTGGGTGGAGATAATGTATATGCTTATGCACCAAATCCAGTAAGTTGGATTGATCCTTTGGGATTAAGTACTACTAATCAAATTAGAAGAGATTCAACTAAAGGTGATAAAGAGTTTTCAACAAATCGAGCTGCAAGAAGAGAAGCCATGCGTCAAGCTGGTATACCAACCTCACAAAGTTATACTAGTTCTTTAAAATTTATGGGAAATGACTCATCTGGTAAACAATATAATGATAAATTGCAGTTACATCCACAAGGGCATGTTTTTAAAGATAAAAACCCAGTTGAATATGAGAAGCCACATTATTACGTAGTAAAAAATGGCGTAAAACAAGATGGTCATTTAACTTATGATAATGGTAATGCTAGATCTACAAATAAATATGGAGGCGATGACCATAGATGCTAAAGTGTTCTTTTGATGTTATACCAGAATTTCTTAAACTTCCTGATTATTTTAAAAAGGAATCAGTAGTAATTATTCTTGGGCGAAAAAATGAATTTATTGATTTTTTTACGAAAAATATTAATGATTATCTCTTAACTGAAAGTTTTAAAATTAATTATTCAACCCAAATTATTGTTTTGGAATCAATGGAAAAAGTGATTAATTTTAAAGGAGCATTTGGGCAAAATAAGATGTTTAAATATAATAAGGTGAAGGTGTATAGTGAAAAATTTTATATAGATAATAATTTATATATTTATGATATAGCTTATTATCATGATTATTTAGAGGAAAATATGAATCTGTTTAAAAGTGGTTTTGCAGGATTTTCTTTTTTCTCAAAAAAAGATAAAGATAGGGAGAAATATATATTTCCAATTGATTTTCAAAATAATTTTTTTGGTAATATTTATATAAATTTTGATAATAAGTTTATAAATGGTTGTTGTGATATAAAAGAAGAGGATATAGAGGAAGTATATTTAAATGGGTCTGCTAGAGTTTTGGGGGGAGATTTTTTTGAAAGATATAATAATTTAAAAAAAGACGAAAAGATAATTATAAAAAATAAAATTGATAAAATAATATTGAAGAAATAGGATTTTATTTAAAACAAGTGCGGGGTATAACTATTCCATCCAAAAGAAAAATAAGTATTAAAGATGATTCTTATTTTTCTTGCTACTTAATTTAAGTGGTAATCTTTTGATAAATTTTTTTAAAGTATGTGATAGTAGGGAAATTAAGAGTTGGATAATTTGATAGACCAATT
This sequence comes from Acinetobacter sp. 148, assembly GCF_031196675.1. Taxonomy (NCBI): domain Bacteria; kingdom Pseudomonadati; phylum Pseudomonadota; class Gammaproteobacteria; order Moraxellales; family Moraxellaceae; genus Acinetobacter; species Acinetobacter sp. 148. The sequence goes on from NZ_JAVIMT010000039.1 coordinate 2,327, forward strand.
GTATGATTTGGAACTAGAGCAAGCATATTTTGTATACATAAAATTTTGCTATAAAATAATACCTTTATTAAATAATATTAATTCAGAATATATTATAGAGTCTATTCAAAAAGCTAAGTCATTCTGGTTTGATGGTAAAAGTAATATTGATGAAAAAGAGATAATTAATAGAAGAATAAAAATAATGAAATATATAGAGGAAAAAGATATTGACTTTAATATTAATAGTGAGCCTGAACTAAAGTTTTCTATTATACCTTTATGGACTAAACCACCTTCTGAAGATATAGGTGATAGTTTAGATTGGGCTTTTACATTACTTAAAGTAATTAATATACCAGCCTATATTATTAAAACTAAACTATATGAAGCTTTAAATGATATAACTTAGTAAATAATGAAATTATTAGGTAGGACGTTTTATTTCCAAAGACTCGATTGGATTAATTGGGGGGAGATAAGGTATATACTTATACGCTGAGTCCAGTAGGGTAGATTGATCCTTTGGGATTGAGTGGTTTTGACCCCTTTACACATGGTGAAATAACATCTTTTCCTGAAAATATACATTTTGGGCAGAAACGAGTTGCACCACAATTCTCAAATATTGGTTCTCAAGCATCAGATTTAATTAGAGGGCGAGATATAAGTGATGTTGCTAAAGATCTAAAAAGTGGCAAAGTCAGCGCTAATGAGTTTGTTATTTCTTATATAATTGACCCTAAAACAGGAGTTCCTATCACTTTAAACAATAGAGGATTAGAGCAGTTAGTGAGGCAAATATTAAACCTGATAGCGCTATTTTAGTGCCATATGATAAAGCCCCGAAACATTTGTTGAAGGATGGTACTTCTAAAACTATTGATGTCACAAAAAACAAAGATGATTCTGGTGAATTAAGAAATGTTTTATGTCCATTTTAAAGGAAATAACATGAACAAGTTAAGTTTTCTAAGTTTTGAACATATATATTTAATAGGAAGTATATTTGAGTTAAATTTAATTCAAGATGATGAGTCTCTGACTATCATTATGGATGGAGAGGAAAAGGAATCTGAAGATTTAGTTTTTTTTAAAATAAATTTTAATACAGTAGCTACATGTTATTATGAGGTTAATGAAATGTGGCCTGAAGAAATTGAAAAGAAATATGATATGAGTATATTTGAAACTACTAATTGGCAAGCTGGTGTTTATAAAGTTGAGAATACGGATAAGGAAGATTTTAAAAGATTTGATCCACTAGGTAGATTGAATTTAAATAAATTTTTAATTATTTCACAAAACTGTTTTTGTGAAATAATAGCCAGATCTGAATTTAATATTGAAAAAATAAATTAAAGTTCAATTTTTTAATATAAATAGGACTTTAATAATTTTATTAAATTGTATAATTCGGGGTATGTTGTTGAGTCTATCCAAAAGCTAATTCATTTTATTTAGTATGCTCATGATCGTTTTGTTAAAGGTATACCCACCAATAAAATTAGATATAGATCAAAGTAAAGTGACTTAAAACGGGTGGGCTATAAAAAAGGATATTCTTTATAATGTTACGTAATATTGATAAAATTGTATTAGATAAACTTCATTTAATTTTAAAAAATGAAATATTTGATTATCAGATAGTTGCTAAAGAAGTATATTTAATTCGTCTTGATATAGATTATTTAGAACTTAGTGAGGATTTACAAAATTTGATTGATGAATTGATTGGAATGGATGCAGGCGAAGAGGGGGATTTTTCACTTACTAAAGATGAAATTGTAGCGAAAATAAATTCTATTGAAAATGTGAGGTAATTATTAGAACTCTTGTGAAGGTTATCTTTAATCATCCAATAGAATTCTCGAAAAAGTTAGAAATCAACTTTAATTATCAATTAAATATCCATCCTCCTAAGATATGGGTATTACAATACTTTAAACCTAAAGGAGATAGTTAATTTATGGTTATTGATGAAATGACTAATAATATTTTTAAAGAAATTGTATTCTGGTGATAAAAAGGTAATAGGAAATGGAATAGATGTGACTGGTGAGGGGCTTGGTAGTAGGTAAAAAACTATAAGTGATAGATATGATGCCAAAGTTGTGCTGAAAAGTACAGGTAATGGTAAATACACAATTTTGACTTCACACCCAGAATAGGAGTTTATTAATACAGGAAAACTTTCAAATTCATTTCCCCTTAACATATCAATTATTAGGAGCTTGGTTTAGTGATGCTGATTATGAAGATCTAAGAGATCAAGAAATAATTAATGAATATAAAAAAGTTTCTAAATCTGAAAGATTAGCTTCTTTAATTCGCGAAATGAATATAATTTTACAGATCAAAAATATTGACAAAGATTATATTTCAAAATTATCAAGTGTTTATTTTGAAGATAAAAATGATTTATTTCAATGATTGAATGAATTATATACTTATTTAACAGAAGACTAAAAAATTATAGAACTATATGTAGAGTAGAAACAGAGCTTATATTACAACCGTTATCGTTACTATTCACCGTATGTAGGGCGTTTTATTTCCAAAGACCCGATTAAGTTATTGGGAGGAGATAACTCATATGCATACGCACCAAATCCAATCGTATGGGTTGATAGTTTAGGACTTCAAAATGAATTCGGAATAGCAGGATATAAAGATAAGTCTCATATGAACGACAATCTTGACGCTCATGAGTTAATTCAAAATGCATGGTTAAGACAAAATGGGAAAATTACTGGTCGTTCAGGTGGTATTGCTAAGACTAATCCAGCGATTGCAATTCAACAAAATGATATGCATAAATATATTTCGAAACTTCAGTCTAAATATGGTATGCATGACCCGCAGAAACTGAAAAAATCAAGACATAATGCAACATATCAATAGAAATACCGCATTAACAAGAAGAGGAATGTACGATGATCTTGTTAAGAACAGAGGTTGGGAACCAGCCAATGCAAAAGCTTTTGCGACACAAAAAGCGCATGAGCTCAGAGATGAAGCTATAAAATATGGTAAGGCAAATAATTTGATACCTTGTGATAAGTAACAATTTTGATTAAATTAGGAAGTAAATTCATGAATTATATTGCAAAAATTAATAGTGAGCAGGCTGGTAGCATTGGGCGTATAGGTGGAAATATACCAATAATACTTACTGAAAAAAAAGATGAATTGAAAGATTATGTTTTCTATATGACTTTTCAAAATCATGAAAATAATAGAGAGTATTTAAGTATATTTGTTCATAAATTATTTGATGAAAGAATAGATAATAATATTTATCCAAATATTGCAGTTAAAATTTTTATACATAAATATTCAAATGAAAGTAATATTACAGATTATACAGCAAAAGAATTGAACACTAAATTTATTGCTGGATATGATGAAGTAGAAGATGATGAATTTAATTTAATTACCTATTCAAAGACACTAAATCTTATTCAAGAAGAAAACTATTATTTTGAAAATTTGAATAAAGATAATTTTGAGTTTTTTATATAAATTGATGAGGATTTTTATACAGACAATACACTTAAGGGTACTTATATCTTTGCTTATGGCGCTTTGTATATATTCAAGCAAAAAGAAACTGGTAAAATAGTTGCAGGTTTTTGGCAGCATTAAATTAATTAATGTGATTTGAGTTATTAATGTAGCTTGAAATTTAGTTATTGAAAAGTCTTTGTCATTGCAAGGTTTTTTTAATAATAAATGTTTTAAATTAAATGGTTCAAGATTTGAAGTTTTTAAAATGTGTATGAGATTAGAATAAATTTTATTTTACTATTAATAATTAAATTGAAAGGTTCTTTTAGCTTAATTTCTTATATTTTTGAAAAATTTCGTCAAAAGAAAAGATAAAATTTTAATGAGAAATGTTCTTTCAAACTTTAAAGAATTAGTTGAGTCATCAATTTTTGTAGAAAATATTAGTAAAAATACTGATAAATTTAATTTATTTTTGTGTTACATATAATAAAATGAATAGAATTGGTAATTCAGATAAAAATATTAATTTAAGCGCAGAAAATAGTGGTTATGTTAAAGAAAGTGTATCTTGTAAAGAGTAAAGTTGTGGAGCGCCATATGCATGATAATTTTAAAACTTTAAGTATTTATGCAGGAAAAACTAGCTCTGGTAAAACTAGATTAGAGGAAGTCCTCGTAGAATGTATAGATGGGAACATCTATAAGCTACTATCTGCGCCAGGATTGGCTCTAAATTTAGCAAAAGGAGATACTTTTGAATTCATTAATAGTGATGAGCCCGTAAAAATTATATGTCGAGGAGGGAATTTTAATATCCATATTTATGAAGCGAATTTAACACTTGAAGATTATGAAGATTTTAAAAGTGAACTTTTAGACTATTTAGGAGGAACTATAGATGGTTTGAGTGGAAACAATATGGCTATTACTGTACCCTCTGCCCAAGGTATTCAAAATATTAACAGTTTTTTTATTAATTTTAGCCAATTGTCAGGTAATAATTGGTCATTTACTAATATTTATAAAAACTATGAATATTTTGAAGATGAAACATTATTAGATTGGTGGGATAAGAAGTGCTAATTTGTAGAATTTTTAAGAGCATCTCTATTTAGTTAATCTTAAATTTATTAGTTCGATATTTTTCTAAGGATAATATTTTAATCAATAGCTAAGTTTTTATTATGACTGGTATAAGTTTTCTATTGTCATAGTAGTGATCTTTATCCTAATTTTTAAAAAATAATGTTAATTCTAAATATATAGGAAAGTTGTACTATTAATACCGTTAAAGATATAATTGAAAAATATATAGAATTAACTAGGGGGCTGTAATGTCTTTCAAAACTAAACTTCATCTTTGGTTGGCATTAACTGAGATAAGTGAACAAGAGTATTGGGATTATTTTGATGATTCCGAAGGATTGCCAAATTTTTGTAAAGAAGTAGGTTTGGATTGGCTAGATCAGGACTTTATGGGATATTATTTTGATAAAGAAGTAGATGATTTAAAGTTTATTATTGAAGAAACTCCAGAGCCTAAACATCATGAAAAGATGCTAAAAGACTGTTTGGAAAAAGGTATTAATAAAGCTAATGCTATGTTTTATTATTGGGGGGATGATCCAATTAAAGTTAGTAAAGATAAAAAATATAATACGCTCACCTATATTGGTGAATATGAGTGGGATTAATTTATGTTGATTATAATAAATTCTACTTTTATTTGTTATCTACTTGTTAGTAAATTTTTAGCAAAAGTCTAGTTATGTTGAATATTTAGTTAATAAAGAAATTCCTTGTTCTTTGAAGGGGGGTAAGAGATTGATTGTTAAATCATAAATAAAAGACTAGATATAGGTAAAGAGACCAAGTGGTAATATGATGAGCGTAGCCGTGTAATAAGCATTGAAAAATGCATCAAAAAAATAAGTGAGGGTTTTAAGTGTAAATATGTCTATAATTGAAATACCAAAAAACATATGTAAAAAATTTAATTCTAAGTTTGTGAAACCTTCGGAAAATGAAATGGTTGCTGTAGCTTTAGATTCATTGGAAAAAATACCAATTACAGGAATACGTAATATACTTGAAGAAGGAGAAAATATCTCATGGTTTTTCTATTGTGGAGAATTTTCTGAAGATGATGATTTCTTTAAACCAATGCATATATCTCATTTAGAAAACTATCTTCCCGAAGTTATTCCTTATTAAGCATTAGAAGAAGGTTTTAGATTTGTAATAGATAAAAAGGGTTACGAAGATGTATGGAAAGAAGAATAGATACTAAATTTATATTTTTTAACTTATTAGATATTTAGTATAATAACTCATTTCTATGAAGACTCTTTAGGATCCTACTATAAATAACTAAGTGATTCAAGAAATAAGTTATTGAAAAGATAACGTCTCTGGACAAGAAATGAATATTTTAATTAAAATAATTTTAAGAAATAAAATTAATATTAAAAATCAAACCCTAGATTGGTCAGATAGACCTTATAATATACACCATGCCCCACTTTGGGAAATTGAAAAACAGGGTAAAGAATTTGATAATGTATGGTTCTATCACTGCGAACATTTAGGCACACCGCAAGAAATGAACGACCATACAGGTGCTATTGTCTGGAAAGCTCAATATAAAGCTTGGGGCGAGTGTAAGGTAGAACCGACTAAGTCAGATTTCTTTGAGAATTCAGAAATTATTAGTAATAACATCCGTTTCCAAGGCCAGTATTTTGATGGGGAAACGGGGCTTTATTACAACCATTATCGTTATTATTCGCCGTATGTAGGGCGGTTTATTAGTAAAGATCCGATTGGATTATTGGGTGGTAATAATGTTTATGTATATGCTAAAAAACCGATTACATGGATAGATAGTAAGGGATTATGCAGTACCACATTAAACAGAAATTTAGGAGGAGTAAAAGGTGATCATTTACAAGCTCATCATATTATTCCTGAAGAAATTTGTGCCAAGCGCAAAGATTTTTTAGATGATATTGGTATTGGTGGAAATAGAGATAAAGCAGAAAATGGCGTTTTAATGCCTCCCAGTGAAGCTAAAGCAAAACAAATGAAGCGCCAATTATATCATTGTGGATCACATCCAATTTAATCTGCAGGTATTAATCAAAATTTAGGAAAAATACAGAGAGAATTTGAAAGTAAGAAAATAACCGCTTCTCAAGCTAGAGATAAAGCGGCAAATTTACAGTCAAGTATGAGACTTGTTTTAATAACATTTGGTACAAAACCAATCAGATTAAGTTAGGATTAAATAAATATGAAGTATTTTGTTTTAAGTGCGACGCAAAGTAGTCTTTGCCCAATTTCAATTGTGGATGATGCTGTTCTATATATGAATAAAGAGCAAGCTAGCCAAAATATCGAATGTGGATCTTTACCATGGTATAGTTATAAAACTAGCAAAAACTTTGATTTACCAATCGAAGGTGTACTTATCTTAAAAAGTAAAAAAATAGAAATAAGTATTAGAAATATAAATGAAAATATATATATTGTTGATGAAGTTTTTAAAAATACTATTGGAAAATATATTAATTCTGATTTTATAAGAGTTGAAGTTTTGAATGAGGGTTTGGAAATAATAAATAACAAAAATTATTATATTTTTAGATTTAATCAAATTTTTGATTTTAAAAATGTCTTAGATTTAAATAAGTCAACTTATAGATTGGATAATGATTTTTTAGTTTTAGAAAAGGCAGAGTTTTTAAATAATTTAGATATTGATATATTGAAAATTGATAACATGGATTCTGCTCAAGATACTTTTTTTATCAGTGAGTTTGTTAAAGAAGAAATTGAAAAAAATAAATATCAAGGTATAAATATTTTTGACCTTAGTTTGGCTCAATGGAGAGATTCTGATGATTTTAGTTTTATGTTTTTGAGCGAAGATGAGTTGAATAAATTTGTGTGGCCAATTTAGTAGATATCTCTCTCATATAAAAAATAATATTTGTAATTATTTTTGATTTGATAAAATGTATATAATAGTCTATTATAAACCTATTATCCAACTTTATGGGTTTTTAAAATGGAATATGAGGTATGGTTCTATTGTTGTGATCATGCCTTTTTAATCAATCCTATGTGAGAATTCAATAAATATTGGATGGAGTAATCATTGAAATAAGCATGTACCAGAAAATAAATTAAGTTGGAAGCAGATAGTAAATAGTACAAAAAATGGTAATACTGCTAAATATAAATCTGATATTAATATTCAGACAATTGAGCGAGTAGCTTGGGCTAATGGTACTAAATTAAATGTTAGTGCAGGTAAGAATTCAATATGGAAAGTATTAAGTCATCCGATATAATTGAAGCTAATAGTGGAAAAGAAATAGAATGTATGCTTATTGATTGTTCGCAAAGGATAATATATGGTCATTCGATATAAAAAGATACATACAATAAATATCTAAAGAGGTCATAATGAATATTTGGTGGAATATTGATATTAAAGATGGAGTTGTTAGTCATGACTCCATTTCTTGGATTGATGATAATTTTGTAATAAATGAAGATACAGTTTTTGATTTATCTGAAGATTTATTACAAATTTCTTTTAATAATAAAAAATTGGATGTCGGATGGTATCCGGATCTAGATGTAGAGGGTTTTTTTAGAGTTGTATTAATAAAAGATATGAATTGGGAATCACCTATAATTGAAAAAGAGTGTAGGGATATAAAGAGCTTAAAGGATAATATATCAAATATTATATCTAATAATATTTAGATGCCGAATATATTGGTTTTGAATATAAACTTTGTTTAAGTGTAGCTAAATCAAGTGAAAATAAAATTTTAAATTTTATTGAGTTTGATGTGGAAAATATTTTTAATTTATTGGGGTTAATTAATATTTTCTACTATTTTTATTGCTTAATTTAAATGAAATTATTCAAGATGAAAACTTATAATATTAGTAATTTTAGAAGATTTAGTAAGGAAGAGTAATTTAGGGGAAATATTAAGAAATTGATGTTTTTTATTAAAAATTAATTAATTTGGATAGGCAGTAAATACACATTTATTGTATAAAAAGGTTTAATCGTAGATGGGAAAAGCTATTGATGAAAAATAAGCTCTGAAAAAAATATAAATTTCAATCTGAATCTAATAAATTTTATTTTATCATATTCAGATTTTAATAAGGAGGATGGAGTTAAGTTAAATTCTTATATAAATAGTGAAAATTTAATAGATAAAGAGGTTGTAGTAATTCAGGAAATAGATTTAACAGATTTACCGTGTTTTAATATCCGAAATACAGATATTGGTATTTTTTGGGAAATATATAGTTTAAATCAAACAGATGTGTATATTATTGATAATAACTTTAATATTAAAGATGTGCTTGAATTAGTGAATAAGCTGAGCCAATTTGGTTATGTCTCTGCGTTAAAATATATTAAATTTAAATATGGATTTAAAGATCATTATATTTTTTTTTGAAAATTAATTAAAATCTGGATTTTATTCTTTGATATTGAAAGAAATAATATTTTTGATGAAGGAAAGGTGACTCAATATATGAGGATTGAAGTCTCATCAACAAATGAATTCCATGGGCATCCTATATCAAAGCAACGTTATAATTCTTATATGAAAAAGGCTGTAAGATGAGTATGAATGATTTAGAATACTTTTTAAATAAAGAATTTTTGTTACCATTAAAGATTCCTTCGAGCTGGTTTATTTCTAAGAACTATCTTTACGATGTCAATTGTAATTGGCTAAATCAGTTAAATGAAGATAATAAATTTAAGATGTCAGAGATTTATCTCTATAAAAATATTTTTTATGCTAAGTTGGAAAGGAAAATTAATAATTCGATTTATAACTTTGTTATTGATGTTTCTGTTTATCCGGAAATAGAAAATGATGAATATAAGAAATTTGAATATGAAATTGGACTAGGTCTATATGAGATGGCAAAAAAGAATAAATTAATTTTTATGAGGAATTGTAGTTTTTATAATATTTTGGATGTTCGTGATTTTTTAAATATAATTTTGATAGATGTTTATCATAACTTAGATGAGTCAATCAATAAGGGTAATATTTTGAAAAATGTAAAAGAGTGGATTTAAATTATAAATTAAGAACTTTTTAGTATATTGGAATTAAGACTGGATGATTCAGTCTTAATTAAAATTAATAAATTTTTTTAATTTTTGGAAATATACTTTGGGCAGATAAATCATTACATCTGATTAGTGATAAGCATCACAACACTAAAAATTAAAAAAAAAGAAGAAATCTGAATCTATCAAATTCTATTATGTGGTGTCTATGGCCGTATGGTGAAGAGCTGTAATAGTCAATATACGGCAGAATATCGCTATGATGCATTCAAAAGAGGAGTAAGCATCACCATACAGGTCGAGAACAGAACATCATTTATGGATGGGATGGCAATACACTTACTTATGAGTCGAATGAGCAAATTACCAAGCATTATATATATGAGAAAGATTCATTTGTACCGCTGGTACAGGCGGTTTATGCAGAAGAAATAGAGCTTCATCAAACACCTGTCTGGGCAGATAAGCCTTATAGTTTACAACGTGACCCATTATGGAAAGTAACCAAAACTGCAAAAGACTTTAAAGATTTTTGGTTCTATCATTGTGATCATTTGGGTACACCACAAAAAATGACTGACCATACTGGTTCAATTATTTGGAAAGCTGAATATAAAGCATGGGGTGAGTGTAAAGCAGAAAAAGCCAAGTCGAATTTCTTCGAAAACAGTGAAATTATTTCAAATAATATACGTTTCCAAGGGCAGTATTTTGATGAAGAGACAGGACTTCACTACAATAGAAACCGCTATTACTCACCTTATGTAGGAAGATTCATTTCTAAAGACCCGATTGGATTATTGGTGGGTCTAATATGTATCAGTATGCTCCTAATCCTATTGTATGGATTGATCCTCTAGGTTTAACAAAGATATTTAATAAAAAGACTACTCATATAGGAACAAAAACAAATATCGAATATACAGTTTATCAACAAGAAATAGACTGGGATCAAAAATTTACTACTCGTGGTGGGAAGACTGAAACAAATCTAGATAGAGCTTTAAGAGGTGATGCACATAGGATTAAACAGCTAATGGCTGGTCATCTGTTAATTTACATCACTCAAAACAAAATGCAAATAGGCCTTTATTCGAATTGTCTGGAAACAGCCATAGTAAAAATAGGGCCTTACCAGCTCTTCATCCGTATAGACCAAAACAGCATCCTGACTATCCTGTTAATAGAGATGATTTTAATGATGATAGGGACGGATATTGGAACGATAGAGCAAATAAAGAGTTAGAAAGACGAAATACTAGTAGTGGCTGTCCTTTATAAAGGTGAAATTATGTTAAGTTCTAAAGTAATTAATTATTTGAAGCAAAAAAATGCTTGGTTTGAAAATGTAGATATCGATTGTGAAAGGTATAGAGAGATTCTGAAAGAGTTAAATTTGGATACGAGCTCTGACTTTGGCATTTTCTATACACATGCAGAGGAAAATCCAGGAGGTTTTTATTCAAAAAAATTTGAATTATGGCAAATATGTTGGATGTATGAAAATAGTGATTATAGAGTTATTAATAATAGTTTAAGAAGAGATTTGAGTTTAAATGATAATTATTATGTAATTTCAGAGTTTGAGGGAGAAAGGGCATATTTTTATAATAAAGAGGAAAATAGTGTCGAAATAATTGGTTACTCTGAAAATGGAGTGGATGTTATTGAAAAGTGGGAATCATTTAATGATTTCTTAGAATGGTATTTTGAGATTTAATTTAGCTTTATAAGAGCCAACTGATCTAGAAAACGAATATAAGGCGTGAGGTGAACTCGTTTCTGCAAAGCAACGCTTTGTACAAATGCAAGACCTTGCGTCATATGGTTCATATGCTCAAAGCAGCAAAGTCAGCATTTAACTTTTTTGAAAATTCAGAAATCGTCACCAATAATATCCGCTTCCATGGTCAGTATTTTGATGAAGAGACAGCGCATCATTACAACCGTTATCGTTATTATTCGCCGTATGTAGGTAGATTTATTAGTAAAGACCCGATTGGATTGCTGGGTGGGTTTAATGTTTATGCATATGCACCGAATTCAACAAGTTGGATCGATGCTTTAGGACTAAAATCAGAATGGCAAAAGAATTGGGAGGTTGTACATGGAACATTACCAAAAGATTATGAAGTTCATCATATAATTCCAAAAAGTGCATCTTCAGTAAGAGCTGCGAAAACTATATGTCCTAATTTTGATGTAAATAATTCGGATAATTTAATAGCACTTCCTAAGAATAGTAATGTGAAACAAATAACAGGAGCTGGTTTTGGGAAAACTACACATAATGGTTACCATAAGGGGTATAGCCAAGCTGCTGAAGGAGCAATGAATATTGCTGCGAGAATGAAATCAAGTGTACCAGGATGTAAAAGATTGGCAATTATACAAGCGGGTTTAAAAAATCAATTAATTATTGGTAGACAAACTATGTATGGTAAAGGGCATCCAAATGGTGTACCAGGTGTGAAAAGCGATTGGAAAGGAACTGTTAGAAATCATGTTAGAGGTAAATAATGAAAAATTGGGATGAGGTCTTAGAGGCTGCTTCTGCATTTATTAATTTTTTAGAACAAGGAAATTTCTTTAATAAACCATTTCTGATAAGTGGAGATTATAAAATCATTACTGATGCTAAGGTTGGTATCAATTATGCTACGAATGATGACTTTGATAGTTTTGATGAATGGGAAACTGTTTCAAATTCATATGAAGTTTTTCCAGAAAGCTTTGAATGGAGCCAAAGAATTTCAGCTAAATTAGAAAAAAAAACTTTTTTGACTTTCATGAAAAAGACTTTAATGGAGCAGTCGAAAAATGGGAATATGATGAGTCTTGTTTATTAATTGAGTTAATGTATCGAGATATAGAAATAATTTTTCAATGCTATGCAAATGATTATTTTCCTAAAATTTGGAAAGATATTCTAGAAGTATATTTAAATGATGGGTTTCCCTGTGGTTGGGATGGCCATTTGCCAGAAGGAAAGTTGGTTGTTTTTTCAAATGAATAGTATTGTGAAGTAATTCTCAAGACGTAAATAAAGCCTCATTATTAAACAAATGAGGCTTTTTATTATAATCTTCCAAAAGAAAAGTATACTAAATCTCCAAGTATTCATACTAACAGTTCGAGTACTGGTCAGAATTGGAATAAAACTTGGGGAGGAATTTTAAACCAAGTTGAAGCTATGAATTTGTCACAAGCTGAATCGAAGGAAATCTTAGAGCAACGCTTGAGAACATTAGCAAGGAAAGAGCGTATTGGAAAGCACAATGCTACAGCTGTTAAAGGTACAAACTTTTTTCAATTACAGTAAGTTAAAAGGTATATGAAATGTTTGATAAATTAATGACAGATCGAGAAATTAAAGCGAAATTATTTGAAAGAAGTAGCGAAATAAAGAAATTTGGCAAACTACCTAAGCTTGATGATAATTATTTATCTTTTTTAAGTAAATATAGAGAAATAGAAATTACACCTGATATTATAATTTTTGGGTACGAAATAGCATTAAAAGAAAATCAATATCTTCATGAAAATTATCCTGAAATTAGTGAGAAAGTTTGGATAATTGGTCGTACTGGTCAAGGTGATGAGTGGTTTGTAAATAAGACAAAAAATAATATCTTGTTTTATGATCATAACCAAGGAAAGTATCTGAATATTAATCAGTTTTTAGATATGAAAATTAATTTTGAAAACTTTCTTAAAATGGCATTTTCTTATCAACAACTTGAAGAAGAATTGGATATAAACGAAGAGCTTAATAAAGTTGAACAAGATCAATTTAAGAAATTAGTCAATTCTATTAATGAAGGTTTATATGAAAGATATCCCTTTGAATATTTTTAGTTTTGTGTTGAGTTTGAGTGATTTTTAGATAAAAATATTTGATATTATTTAATTTTATTAAAAAGGGAGTCTTAATAGTGCAGGTTTGTTTTAAAAAATTATTAGAGGAAGTTGATAAATATAATGAAATAATTTATGGTGAAAGATTCCTTATTAATCCGGATAATTTTGATAATGATGATCTGTTTAAAAGCTATTTAAGTTGTATTCCTGAAAATGATTTTAATATTGATCTAGGAGGGAATATAAATGATTTTTTAGGAAAAGATTCGTTAGACAATATTCAATATATTTTTGAAGATATATTCAATGGGGAAAGTGTTACAGTATTCTTAACACAGCATGATTTAAATGTCGTATACATAAATCATAATAATGGCGAGATAGGAGCATGTATTTCAGGCGATGAATTACATATCATTGCTAAAAATTTATTTGATTTTTTTTCGCAAATTAATGTTGTACAAAATTTAATTATTGACTTATATGAATCTAACCCTAGAGGTGAAAATGGAGGATATAAGACAGGTTTCTTAGAAGAACTAAAGAAAATTCTTATAAAAGAAAATGTAGTATTGGATGTAGACTATTTTTTAGAATTTTTTTATGGTTAAGGTATAAAGGGTATTCCAAAATTAAAAGTAGTACTTCTATATATTTGAAGTACTACTTTAAAATAAGATGTTTAATAGGGTGATTTTTGAGCTCTTAAAAAACTAATTGTTTAATTATATTGTTAGAAATACTGATAAAACTTATATCTACGTAGTAAACAAAAAAATTGTAAATACTGTTAATAAATTTGAACTTGAAATAAATTTCTTGGGATACCAAAACATTAATAGTGTTTCGTATGGTAGCGGTCATGTACAAAGTTTAATAGTAAACGGCCAAGACTTTGTTAGCTCTGAGCGTGATGATTTACACCGTAAAATCGTTCGTCACTATGCCAACGGAATTAGCCAAGAACAACATTACGATACGATGGGACGTTTAACCCAACAAAATATTGTTAATGGTCATGAGTTCGGGTATCCGTCAAATGATCAAGTTAGCCAGACCCAATGCAATTCAAGAAACCCAGCAGTTGAATCAACGTTTATATCAGTACGATAAAACTGGTCAATTAACAAGAATTAATAATACGCGTAGAGGGAATATCAATTATAAATATGACCCAGTTGGGCGTTTGCTTGAGGCTAGTAGTAAGTTAGGTAAAGAAACGTTTAGTTTTGACCCAGCGAGTAATATTCTAGATTCATACCATAGTCAGAAAGTTCAAAGCCATTCACAAAAGCTAGATCAAACAGGCTATGGTTATAATCGTTTGGTTAACAACGTAGTTAAAGAATATTTAGACCAAAAATACAAATATGATGTTTATGGACAACTTGTTTGCCAGAAATCAACTAAGGGTAATTTATATCTTGAGTGGGAAGCATGTGGGCGACTGATTAAAAGTCGTAATGCTGAATATACGGCAGAGTACCGCTATGATGCTTTAGACCGCCGTATTCAAAAAAGAAGTAAACATCATCATACTGGTGGTGAGTATAACATCATTTATAGCATTTATGGATGGGATGGCAATACACTTGCTTATGAGTNNATTATATATATGAGAAAGATTCATTTGTACCGCTGGTACAGGCGGTTTATGCAGAAGAAATAGAGCTTCATCAAACACCTGACTGGGCAGATAAGTCTTATAGTTTACAACGTGACCCATTATGGAAAGTAGCCAAAACTGCAAAAGACTTTAAAGATTTTTGGTTCTATCATTGTGACCATTTGGGTATGCCACAAGAAATGACGGATCATACAGGTGCGTTCATTTGGAAAGCTGAATATAAGGCTTGGGGTGAGTGTAAAGCTGAAAAAGTTAAATCTAACTTCTTTGAAGACTCTGAGATCATCAGTAATAATATCCGTTTCCAAGGTCAGTATTTTGATGAAGAGACAGGATTACATTACAATCGCTATCGATATTATTGCCTTATTTGGGGCGGTTCATAAGTAAAGATCCATTAGGGTTTTTAGGAGGAGAAAATAAATATTTATATGCTCCAAACCCTTTAAAATGGATAGACCCATTAGGGCTTTTAGTTACTCCAAAATAGACTAGAGGTGCCAATGGGCGTGTTGAGAGAGTTCAAGCAACAGTATTAAAGAGTGATTTAAATACAGGAACTAGTACAAATACTAGTTCAATTACTGAAGCAAGAAGAATGGGAAATTGTAGTAAGGTACAAGCTGGTCATTTACTGGCTAAAAGATTAGGGGGCAAGTGGTGATGTTGGTCATGTAGTCCCACAAACTCCTGGGATAAATATGGGAACTTATCGCGTTTATGAAGGAAAAGTGACAAAAGATGTGGAAGCTAATGGTTCTGCAAAAATAGATATAAGATTTATTTACCCTAATCCAACAAGTAAAATGCTGGTAAAATGTCAAGTGGTATAATTTATCAATATGACTCAGGAGGTAAAACGCGTGTTCAACCTTTCGCTAATCCAACTCCGTATAAATAAAGGTAATTATTATGAGCGTAGAAAATGCAAAATTAGTATTAGAAAATTTTATTAATCAAATGAAAGATTGGGAGAAAAAATGGGGAAATATTTTAGAAAAAAATCCTGATCTTATTTTTAATGAGGAGGGGATGGAAAGTCGTTTAAACGAATTAGTAATGATCCAGAATGAATATTTGTCAGATAAAGCATTATCATTAAAACAAGACAGAAGAATTACTTTAACTTTTGGTATTCCTCCTGAGTATGAACAAGTCATATCAAAAGAAAATATTATAAATGAGAGGAAAATTGAGTTTTACACGAAAAATAATGAAGGTAAAGAAAGTAGATTTTATACATTAATTTATGAAAATAATAACTGGAAAATTGATATTATGAAAATTGACTCATTGGATTGGAAGTCTAGTCGACAAGTATTTTAATAAATAAGTTATATTGGTAAAGGCTATTTATTATATGAAACAGATAACCTTCATCAAATACTTGATTGGGTAGATAAGCAACATAATTTATAACGTGACCCATTATAGAAATTAATGAAAACTGGGAAATATTTTTATAATTGTGGGTCACATTTTGTCCAGACGGGCAGATTATTGACTGGTTGACCTATGGTAGCGGTCATGTACAAATTTTAATAGTGAATGGTCAAGACCTTATTAGTACGGCAGAGTGCCGCTATGATGCATTAGGTCGCCGTATTCAAAAAAGAAGTAAACATCATCATACCGGTGGTGAACATAACATCATTTATAGATGGGATGGAGATACACTTGCTTATGAGTCGAATGAGCAAATTACCAAGCATTATATATATGAGAAAGATTCATTTGTACCGCTGGTACAGGCGGTTTATGCAGAAGAAATAGAGCTTCATCAAACACCTGACTGGGCAGATAAGTCTTATAGTTTACAACGTGACCCATTATGGAAAGTAACGAAAACAGCAAAAGACTTTAAAGATTTTTGGTTCTATCATTGTGACCATTTGGGTATGCCACAAGAAATGACGGATCATACAGGTGCGTTCATTTGGAAAGCTGAATACAAGGCTTGGGGTGAATGTAAAGCTGAAAAAGCTAAGTCAAATTTCTTTGAAAATAGTGAAATTATTTCAAATAATATCCGTTTTCAAGGGCAATATTTCGACCAAGAAACAGGTCTTCATTACAACCGTTATCGTTATTATTCACCGTATGTGGGGCGTTTTATTTCCAAAGGTCCTATTGGGTTATTGGGTGGAGATAATGTATATGCTTATACGCCGAAACCAGTGGAATGGGTTGATCCTTTGGGGCTAAATCGTAACCCAATTTCATTCACTGATAGTCGTGGAACAAAATTATAAGTTACAGGATATACAGATTTAAGCCATTTAAGTGATAAACAATTGAAACAATTGTATCATGCAAATAATAATTCTGGTTTTGGTTTATCGGGTAAAGACAAACAAGGAAATACGATTGTATTACATCATTATAAGCAAAATGCAAAAGGTCCTATAGTTGCTATGCCTCAAAAGCATCATGACAAACCTCATACAAACCCTGGACAACATCCTTGTGGTAAGAAAAAAGGTGGAGGATTAACGAGTCAGGAAAGAGATGATTTTAATAATTGGAGAAAAGAGTATTGGAAAGATTCAGCGCAAAGAGAGTTACAGAAGCGTAATTCATCAATATAGTTTAAGATTTTTTGAGAAATGAAAATTGATTTGTTAAATAGATTGTCGGAGTTCTATAAAGATAACCCTGAAATGAAAGGAGTTCCATTAACTTTGAACGATATTAATCAGGTGGAAACTACTTTGCAGATAAAACTTCCTGATGGCTATAAGTTATTTGTTAGTACATATGGTGGATCATATGCAGGTTTAGCTATATATGGTTTAAAAAATGCTGAGATGATGGGAGACGAAACTGTTATTGATTTGACCAATAGAGCAAGAAAGCTTTTAGATGAGTTGAAAGTTAATAATTATATTTTAAAATCAATAGTGATTTCGGATGATGGGGCTGGAAATCCTATTTTTATAAATGAGAAGGGGGAAGTATATATTTATTATGTGGATAATGATGAGTACGAGAAGTTGGGAGATTCTTTAGGAGAGGTAATAGAAGAAACTTTCATGAGTGGTGATTATTTAAATATATGAAAATAGTATATATATTTAAATTTTAAAGACTAGAATTAACTTTAATAAAGAATGAATGGTTATGTGTAATATAATTGATTTAACTTCATATTTTAATTGTTTGAAAGTCATCTATACTATAGGTGTAAATGGCTTTAATTTTTTAACTCTAAAATACTTGATAATTTTGAAGATAAAGTAATAACTTCTTTTAAATAAATTTGGGTTGGTAAAATAAAATATAAATTTTAAAATTAAGTATGTTTTTGAAATGAATTCTATTTTACTATTAATAATTAAGTTGAGATATTTTTTATCTTAACTCTTGGTATCTCTGAGAAATTTGATAAAGGAAAAATTGGAATTTTAATGAGAAATGAACTTTCAAACTTTAAAGAATTAATTGAGTCATCAATTTTTTTAGAAAATATTGGTAAAGAAAATATTAATAAATTTAATTTAAATTATACTTGTATTTCATATGATGAAATAAATGAAATTGCTAATTCAGATAAAACTATAAATTGTGATACTGTAATAATGAATAATTTCAGATCTCTAATTTATAATGATTTAGGTCAAAATGGTTTAAAGGAATATAATAAGTTTGTTGTAGAAAATAGAAATGAATTTTTTTTAATAAAAGATGAAGTTTTTAGTATATTTTCAAGGAGAAGTCTATCTGAAGATGTAGCTTTGAGCTTCATGGAAATATATTTTAACTCAATTTTAGAGGATTATTTTAAAGAAAAATATTCAATTAATTTCTATTTCTTTCATGATTTATTAGAGTTTTTTAACAAGGGTCATGTAGTTTGTGGTTATCAGTTTTTAACAGCTAAACATAGGAAGTTATATAATATATTAAGTTATGCTGTTGATAATTTTTCATTAAAAAATTCTTTGGATAAAGATAAAATTTTAGTTTTTGTTTATTAAACAGTTTCACTCTATATTGTATGGTTTTTAGAATTCTGCAGATAGGGTGTTTATATGAAAATATTGATAAATAATTCAGGTGTAATTTGGAATTTATATCCATATTGCTATACTTTTCCCAAGTTAAGTAGTAAAGCCTCTGGTTTTCTAAGACAATGAATAAAAAATTAGGGTTTTAGGTATAAATATGTCCGTAATTGAAATGCAAAAAAATATATGTAAAAAATTTAATTCTAAGTTTGTGAAACCTTNNCCAATTACAGGAATACGTAATATACTTGAAGAAGGAGAAAATATCTCATGGTTTTTCTATTGTGGAGAATTTTCTGAAGATGATGATTTCTTTAAACCAATGCATATATCTCATTTAGAAAACTATCTTCCCGAAGTTATTCCTTATTTAGCATTAGAAGAAGGTTTTAAATTTGTAATAGATAAACAGGGTTACGAAGATGTATGGAAAGAAGAATAGATACTAAATTTATATTTTTTAACTTATAAGATATTTAGTATAATAACTCATTTCTATGAAGACTCTTTAGGATGCTACTGTAAATAACTAAGTGATTCAAGAAATGATTTATTAAAAAGATAACGTCTCTGTACAACAAATGAATATTTTAATTAAAATACTAAAATAATTTTAAGAAATAAAATTAATATTAAAAATCAAACCTTAGATTGGTCAGATAGATCTTATAATATACACCGAGCTCCGCTTTGGGAAATTGAAAAACAGGGTAAAGAATTTGATGATGTATGGTTCTATCACTGCGACCATTTAGGCACACCGCAAGAAATGACGGATCATACAGGTTCGGTCATTTCGAAAGCTGAATATAAGGCTTGGAGTGAGTGTAAAGCTGAGAAAGCTAAATCTAACTTCTTTGAAGACTCTGAGATCATCAGTAATAATATCCGTTTTCAAGGGCAATATTTCGACCAAGAAACAGGGCTTCATTACAACCGTTGTCGCTATTATTCGCCGTATGTAGGGCGGTTTATTAGTAAGGACCCGATTGGATTGTTGGGTGGCTCTAATATTTATGTTTATGCACCGAGTCCTGTCGGCTGGGTTGATCCTTTGGGATTAGAACGAATAAAATCACCTAAGACAATTCGATATAGTCAAAATGGCTATAGCCCATGTTTTGGAGATGGAGGTAATGTGAATGGTCTGGCGCATAGATTGGTAGCGGATCCGTCTTATGCCGTTAAAGTCGAACCGATTAGATTGGTGAGATTTAAAGATCTTCCACAGAATGTTCAGGCAAAGTTATTGGAACAAGGTGTCAAAAGCAATATGGTGTATTCACTCGACAATAGAAGGTTAGCCGCTGCAAAACAGTCAAAAACTGGCGTAAATACACGATGGGCTACTCCTGAAGAAATACAGCAAGAAGCCACTTTACGTCGATTCACAACAAATGATGCAGGAAAAACTATATGTCACAATTAAATTTTTTACCAATTCATACAAAATTTGGGATTCTTTCATCTCGCACTGATTTTTGGTTAAATGAGTTTAAATTTAATCCACAAGGCAATAACTTGGAAGTTGATTTAACATTTAGTCAGATTAAAAAAGATGAAAAGGGTAAAAGTTTTAAATCTTCTGAGTTGTTATCAATTGTTTTTACAAATGTGAATAACTTTAAAATGTTTCAATATGATGATTTTGAGCATATTTATTCGCATAAATCCAATTCAAATTTAGATTATACAAATTATGACAAGAATGGCTTGAATCTCTATCTTTTATGGACATATGATCACTGCTTTGAAATATATGCGAAAGGTTATTCTTTTTTACCAACTGTAAATGATAGGAATGTAACTTAATTAGAAATAGGTTATATAGAGTTTCATTTAAATCTATGAGTTTATTAGAGATAATTAAAAATAGCGATAATTCAAAGTTATTGGATTTGAGTTGTGATCAACATGAAATTATGTTGACTATAGCTCATGATTATTTTGATAAAATTATTCGTATCACTTTTCCTTTTCAAAACTTTTTTAGTAATTTTTCGAGTAAAAGTGATGGTATATGTTTTTTATCTATTGAAAATATAAAAGACATACTAAATGTAAAAAATGGAGTGTATATTCCTTCTATAGATTTTGGTGATTTTATGTATGAAGTGAGAGAAGGTAATAGCAGTGGATATGGTTTGAGAGAAAGTAAATTTAAAACTTTTTTTAAAGTTATAGGAAGCTTTAAAGTAGTCATTCCTGTTGAAAATTTTGAAAAAATCAAAATTGAATTTTTAAATAATTAATAGATAAAGTTTTAAAAGTATTAGTCTGGCTAATGTTTTTAAAACTTAAATAATTCTTAGGTGTGTTTTTAATATATAGTTGAAATATTCATAACTTTTTAACTAATTTGTAGATTTTATGAGCTTTTATACAATTTATCCGTCTGAGTATGTTGATAGAGATTTTTCTTTTGATTTGAAAGGGAAGCAAGAAATTATTGTTGATTATTTTAAATTTGACTTAAGTAATCAATTTTTAAAAAATCCTAGAATAAATCTAGATTATGATAATATTTTTTCTGATCAATTGAATGAAATATTGGAGATAGATTTTTATTATTCATCTTCAGGAATTTTACTTTTTTCAAAAAGATTTTTTAATGAAATGAAGGAAGTTCTTGCAGACGAATGTGATTTCTATCAATGTTATGTAAGAAATCAAGAAGCAGATATTTACGCCATGTATATTAAAAGAAAAAATAATTTATTAGATGAAGATGACTTTATAAAAAATGATCTTGTAATAGATGACTTTTTTATTGTTAGAGATACTGATAAACCATATATCTACGTAGTGAGCAAAAAATTTGTAGATATTGTTAATAAATTTAAATTCAAAATGAATTTCTTGCAATACTAGAATTAATAATATTTTAATAGTGAATTAATTATTTAAATTATTAATTCACTATTAGGTCTGAAGATTTTTTATTTTTGGCAATATGTGATGTTTAGAATAATGTACAGTGAGTTATATATGGGCAATACGGTTTAGTATATAAAATACGGCAGAATATCGCTATGATGCATTAGGACGCCGTATTCAAAAGTGGAGTAAACATCACCATACAGGTCAAGAACATAACATCATTTATGGATGGGATGGCGATACGCTTGCTTATGAGTCGAATGAGCAAATTACCAAGCATTATATATATGAGAAAGATTCATTTGTACCACTGGTACAGGCCATTTATCCAGAAGAAATAGAGCTTCATCAAACACCTGACTGGGCAGATAAGCCTTATAGTTTACAACGTGACCCATTATGGAAAGTAACGAAAACACCAAAAGACTTTAAAGATTTTTGGTTCTATCATTGTGACCAATTTGGGTACACCACAAGAAATGACGGATCATACAGGTGCGGTCATTTGAAAAGCTGAATATAAGGCTTGGGGTGAGTGTAAAGCTGAAAAAGCTAAATCTAACTTCTTTGAAGACTCTGAGATCATCAGTAATAATATCCGCTTCCAAGGGCAATATTTTGACCAAGAAACAGGGCTTCATTACAACCGTTATCGCTATTATTCCCCATATGTAGGTAGGTTTGTAAGTAAAGACCCAATTGGATTGCTGGGTAGTAGTAATATATATGCATATGCACCGAATCCAGTGGAGTGGATTGATCCTCTTGGATTAATGAGTGAATGTGAAAAAAGACAATTGATTTTTAATCAGAAATTAACAAAAATTAAAAGTTTAATAGCTGTACATGATTATACAAATCGCGGCAACGTTAATTTGAAAATCTCTGGAGGTGTTAGTGGCGCAATTGGTTATACAAAAGCGACAGGAACACTTGTTGGAGGAAGCGATCATATTAAAAAAGGAAAAGATTTATTAAAAGGATTCAAAGATACCATGAAGACTATTGATAAAGCACATAGCCTTTGTGATAAACATAAAGCAAGATTCCATGCTTACGGTGATCCATATATTAGAAAATTAGAAAATTCTCTAGCATTACCAACGAAAGTTCCATTAACTGGGAAGTCGACATGAAGTTTTTAAGTGAAAACATTGAAATATCAATTTTAAAGCAATGGTTGAGCGATGATTTTTTTGAAATTTGGGTTCATCCTCAGTTAGTGACAGGTTTTAATAAGAAAGATCTAAAGACTGCTGAGTTTAAATATATTGAAAATCACTATAACTCTTGTGAAGAGACTAGTGATGAATATGACGTTGTGATAACTGACTATTTGTCTGGCTGTTTAACACAGGACAGTTTTAATTTGGTTAATGAAATTTCGGTTAAAGATTTTATGTCAGCAGTTTTATATTCGATAACAAAACTATATTCATCTTATGCAGCATATCCATTTGCTTGGAATGGAGCTTATTTAGTTAGAAAAGATAATCTGGACTTTATTTTTTATGAAATATATAAAGAATTTTACTCATTAGATAGTGAGCATTTAAAAAATATATTAAGGGTTTTTTGTATTGAATTATTAAGTGGGCATATTGATGGATTAAATAGTGTAAATCAGGATAAGTATAAAGAAATAGAAGATTATAGAACCGATAAAACTTATATGTATTAGTTTTTTATGATAAATGCTTAATATTTTTTAATAGGGTAAAAGAAATAGCTTGATTCTAAAATATGCTTTTACCATTTATATGGTAATTATATTGATTTGATAAAAATTACTGGTAGATGTAATGGTTTTGGTCTGGAAGAGGATTAAATACGAATCTTTAAGTTAATATATATTAAATATTAATAGCTTTTAAGTTTTTAACTTGGAATTTATTAATAATATAATATTGTGTTTTTAAATGAGAGTCCAAAGATTAAGTGGGTCATTTTTAATTTTTATTTAAGTGTAGTAATGTAGTTTAAGTTGTTATTTATGAAATTTGAAGAGTTTAATAAACTTGTAGATAAGCTTTCGGAACAGGAAGAATATGAAAAAGTTGATGAAATCCTAGATGATCAAATAGATGAAATAATAAAGTTAGATAGTAAAGAAATCGAAAAATATTTAATGCTTTATGCCTCATTAGCAGGAGATGCTGAATCTTTAGCTAGATTTTATAAATTATTTAATAAGGCAGTATCTTTAGGAAAAATTAAACAGACTGATTTAAAAAAAATATGAGGAATTATCACCAGCTAATAGATGGTTATAGTTTGTATAAAATTTCAAAATAGAACTTTATATTTGCTATTAGGTGCTATTTTAGATAATTCTGAAAATTTTTCATATGTAAATCAAAAATTAATTTAAATTTTTATTGTAATTTTAATATAGTAGGACTAGTGCATAAGTTATGAATTTAATTAAAGATATTGAAGGGTTTTATAGAAAATATGAGATTGATTTTTCAAA
The DNA here is from genome assembly GCF_031196675.1 of Acinetobacter sp. 148. Taxonomy (NCBI): domain Bacteria; kingdom Pseudomonadati; phylum Pseudomonadota; class Gammaproteobacteria; order Moraxellales; family Moraxellaceae; genus Acinetobacter; species Acinetobacter sp. 148. The sequence goes on from NZ_JAVIMT010000039.1 coordinate 26,794, forward strand.
AATGCCATTACATTTAACTGATGAAATTAATGAGTTTATGAGCCCTTTATGGAAGGGAACAACAGGCAAAATGAATTGGGAAATCACAAATACAGACTTTTTAAAATTGAGTTTTCCAAATGAAATTAATAATACAGTGATAAATAAAATTGTCTCGAATTTGAAATTTAAATTATTAAATGAGGAGAGCGTATATTTATATTTTTCTGGATCTGAACCAGTGATTAAGATAAATACTAACGAATTTTTTCTAAATTTATTTAACTTTATGGATGAATTTTGTTTTCTGGATTTTATTTATTTTTTAAGTATAGATAGTTCCAAAAAAGATATAAAATTAGTGGAGTTGAGAATTTTTGAATATATATGCGGGAATTTATGATTTTATGTTAATCTTGATAATTAGGGGGTTACATAAATAATTTTAAATAAATTTTTCTTGAAACACTATAAAATTAATAATCTTATTTCTTAGGTATTGAATAGAAAGAGTAAACATCCATACTTACAAAGAGCATGGTAATATCTTTACGACAACTCAACTATCAATAAAACTGAAAGAATCTAACTTTTATGATCAAGAAAAAGTAGTTATCTTAATCAGACTTGAGCACAAACTCTTAAAGTGCTCCTTTTTAGTTTGATTTTTTAGGTATTTAAAATGAATAAAATGCATGTAACTTTAGCTGTAGTGGTTGGTTTAATTATTGGTGGTGTAGTCGGTGCGATAGGTTACTCTAAAACGGCCGCACGTTATGATGCGATGACCACCGCATGTGTAATGGTGAATCAGGCAGTTGAACATGAAATCTTGAAGCCTGAACAAGTGAAAGAGTTAGGTGAGCTCACAGGTCAAACCCTTAAAAAAGATTATGCTTCTGTTGCATCAAAATTTAAGTTTTCTGAAAAGCAATTAGGTAATGCTTCTGAAGGTTCAAATTGTAGTCAGTTTATTGTTGGTGTGAACGCAGGACAGTAACCACGTGTGATGTTATAAAAATTACCTTCAATTACTTTTAATTTATAACGATCAACCGTCCTTAAGGGCGGTTGATGTAATTTACAGTATTTTATATTTTGTAGGTTTTAGAAGAATGGAAAATATTAACAGCACTTAATCTTAAAACAGCTATCATTTAGGTTGATATTTCATAAACAAAAGACGATATAGAGACTTTAAAATGAAAAAGCTTGCAATAACCTTAGCTGTTTTGATTCCACTTTCAACTTATAGCTTTGCCAATGACTCGACTGGTTATGTCGGTACAGGTGGTATTCAGTATTTAAAAAATGCACAAGTTGCGATGCAAAGTGAGGATCTATTTATTAGTAAAAAAATCATTAAAGTCGATTATCTATATAAAAACTTAAGTAATAAGGATGCGAAGGAAACCGTTTTATTTCCGCTACCACGTGTAGATAACTTTTTTGAAGCAGATTTTGCAAATACTGAAGCACTTTTAAAAAGCTTTAAAATTGTGGTGGATGGTAAAAATATAAAACCAGAAATGCATGTTAGAACGTTTATTCAAAAAGATGAAAAATCACCTTTAATGGATGTAACCGAAGAGTTTAAGCAATGCGGTTTTACTGAAAAAGACATGCTGAATCCATGGATTCGTAGTAACTATGATTATTTGAATTATCAAGATAAGCTAAACAAATGTAATAAACCACAAATGCAGAAAATTTTAGCTCAATTTGAAAAAGATGATGTGATCCCGTGGTCATCTCAAGTCATTTATAGCTGGAAGCAAACCTTTAAAGCCAATAGTTTGACCAAAATTCATCATGAATATAAACCTTTAGTCGGTGGATCTGTAGGTCTCACACCAGATGAAGATAGCAAGCGATTTTGCATGGATAAACAATTTAAACAGGGTCTTAAAAAAGCTCAGGCAGAACATTCGCCGTTTAGTGCTTTAGGTTATATTTTGACAACAGGCGCTAACTGGGCAAAACCTATTGAAAACTTTAAGTTAACGATTGAACGTGATAAAGGCGAACTAGTTTCATTTTGTTGGGATGGCAAAGTCAATAAAATTAGTCCGACTCAATTTGAAATGATAAAAACCAAGTTCGTACCAAAACAAAACTTAGACATTATTTTTGTTCATCTGCCATAAGCTCATACAAACTTTAAATTGTATAAAATGCATCACTTTTGATTGTGTGTCATAACCTAACCATGGCGCACAATAACAAGAGGAAGCCGTATGTTACTCAAGGGAAAAGTATTAGTAATTTTTTTGAGGCAGTGGCGCAATTGGCTCTGCTATTGCAAATGTTTTAATCCGTGAAGGAGCACATGTTTATTTATGCGCAAGAGATTTAAAGAAACTACAAAATTCGGTGGGCGCTCACATGCAATAGTTAATGTTGTTCAAGCGGGTTCGTATACACGTGAATTGTTTGAGTCTAAAGCACAGGTAAGGGGCTTAACATAGGACAATGGCTAGAAGGTGCTGCTCAGAGTACTATGCTAAAGCGATTACCCACACTTTCACAAGTTGCAGAAACCGTTGTTTTTCTTGCATCAGAGCATGTGAACTCAATGGCGGCAACGGTTGTAAACATGACTGCTGGTGCAATAATCAATTAGAATTCTTATCTTTCCATATTTATTTCAAAAACTTAAATTAATATTTACTATTCTGATTTAAAGAAGCTCAAATAAAAACGAATAAATGGGTAGCCTAACTCAGCTAAAAGCTTACATACTATAAAAGTAAAGGAATTTTTAAGACAGGACGAAACGTGAATTTAAAGAATCTTGAAGCATTTTACTGGGTGGTGACTTTAAATAGCTTCAATAAGGCAGCAACTAAATTACAAACCACGCAGCCTGCGGTATCTCAAAAAATCACATCTCTTGAAAATGAATTAGGTTTTAAAGTTTTAGACCGGAGCTTGCGGCAGTTTAAACTGACCCATAAAGGCATGACATTATTTAAGTATGCTGAAAAGTTTATGCGTTTAGAAACTGATTTGGTTGCAGAGCTTACCGAAGATCAGCACCTGACCGGAACCATACGTTTGGGTGTTTCCGAAACTATTGTCTATACGTGGTTAGTTGAATATATCGAAAAGGTTCAACAAGAGTTCCCAAAAATTTCAGTAGAAATTGTGGTAGATCTGACCCCTAACTTGCAAGAAGGTGTTCGGACAGGCGACTTGGACATGGCCTTTTTGCTTGGGCCAACTTTGGCTTTTGAATGTATTGAGCAGTCGCTTTGTAACTTTGAACTGAGTTTCTTGGCGGCACCATCTTTTAAAGGTGGAATTGGGCAAATGTCTTTTAAAGCCTTAATGTCGCATACCATTTTAACCTATCCAAAAATTACCTATCCCTATAAAGAATTAAAGGCAAAAATGAAAGAAAAGGGGATTGATGAACCACTTTCTATTACCAGTTATTCTTTGGCGACGTTATTGCGTCTAGCCGAGCAAGGTTTGGGTATTGCGGTCGTGCCAACCTTAACGGCATTAAAGGAAATTACCGACGGACGATTGGAAATATTAAATACGCCCATCCGTTTAAAAACCTTTCATTTCACGTCTATTTATATTCATGGTAATGACGTTGCTTTGAAAGAAAAATTAACTGAAGTAGCGGTTCAGGTTTCAGAAAGTGCCATGAAAAGACTCAATGAACAAATTAAAAAATAAGATGTTTCTTGAATGCTTTTTATCCCTATTTTTTCTTATTAAAAAAAGCTGTTTTGTAGGTAAAACGATAAAAGCAGCTTATGTACTTTAATAAGTAAAATTTATCCCACTCTTCCTTTTGAAGATAAGTTTATAAAAATCAAATACTTAAAATTTTAAATTTCTGTAAAAAGTCTTATTGTTCGTAGGGATTAGCTATGTTTTTATTTTAAACACAAGATTTGATCACCGATTGTGTTGATTGGGGAACAGGGAATCTTTGTCATTTAAAAGGATTAAAGAATATCGTTTGGGACAAAAAATGATGTTCTTGATTCAATTTGAAAATAGCGTTGTTAAGCTCAAATGGATGAGGAACGCATTAATATGTCTTTACTGAAATCTTCTTTTTTATCAGATCGCCAATGGGCCATTGTTGCCTCAATTTTTATGATGGCGACCTCTGCAATGGGGCCAGGATTTTTAACCCAAACTGCTGTATTTACAGTTAAGTTAGGTGCTGCATTTGGCTTTGCAATTTTAATTTCTATTTTGATTGATTATGTCGTCCAACAAAATATCTGGCGAGTGGTGACACTTACCCAGATGCGTGCATCTGATATTGCCAATAAAGCCTTACCGGGTAGCGGTTATTTATTGGCGTTTCTGGTGATTTTGGGTGGTTTTTTCTTTAGTGTCGGTAATATTGCAGGTGCAGCTTTAGGTTTAAATGCACTTTTTGGCCTAGACACTAAGTGGGGCGGTATTTTAAGTGGTGCCTTAGCCATTTTGATTTTTGCTTCCAAAAAAGCAACGCTTGCCATGGATAAAAGCATGATCGTGTTGGGATTGCTTAAAATCTTGCTGATTATTATTGTGGCCGTCATTGTAATGCCTCCTGTTGGGCAAGCAGTTCAGCAAACCTTTGCTCCAGACCAAATCGACTTTGCCATTATTACCACGATTGTTGGTGGTACAGTTGGTGGTTATATCTGTTACGCAGGTGCGCATCGCTTACTCGATAAAGGCGCTGTTGGACCTGAAAATATTAATGAAGTTGCCAAAGCTGCGACCAAGGGCATTGTTGTAGTCGGCATCATGCGTTATGTGTTGTTCTTAGCATTCTTAGGTGTGGTGGTAAGCGGTGCTCATATTGATTTAGCCAGTCACGATGCCAATCCGGCAGCCCAAGCATTCCAATATGCGGCAGGCACATTTGGTTTTAAATTATTTGGTTTAATTTTCTGGGCAGCTGGTATTAGTAGCACGATCGGCGCAGCATATACCTCAGTTTCATTCTTTACTGCATTTAAAAAGAACTTAACACCAAAACAGACCAACTATACGACCATTACCTTTATCGCATTAGCGTTATTGCTCTATGTGTTATTGGGTGCAACTCCGGCAGGCCTACTCATTTTCGTAGGTGGTTTTAACGGATTGGTGTTGCCAATTGGCCTTACAATTTTTGTGTATGTGGCTGCATGCCGTAAAGATTTAATGGGTAATTATAACTATCCAAAGTGGTTGCTTATTTTAGGTGGATTAACATGTTTGTTGACGTGGTGGATGGGCTATATGTCATTTACGACAGTATTTAATTATTTGACCAAACTTTAAGCCAGACGACATGAATTGATAAAGGAATAATGCCATGTTTGTAGATTTAAATAGTGATTTGGGCGAAAGCTTTGGCTCATGGAAAATGGGTAACGATGACCAAATTTTACCTGTCGTGACCAGTGCGAACATTGCTTGTGGTTTTCATGCTGGTGATCCGCTCGGCATTTTAAAAACGGTTCGTAAAGCGGTTGAACTTGGCGTGACCATCGGTGCTCATGTGTCTTACCCGGACCTTGTTGGATTTGGCCGTCGTAATATGGATTTGTCACGTGACGAACTGATTGCCGACGTGCTTTACCAAATTTCTGCGCTCGATGGTTTGGCAAAGGTGGCAGGCTCAAAAGTGCAGTACGTTAAACCACACGGCGCACTCTACAACACCATTGCACATGATCAAGCTCAGGCAGCAGCAGTGATTGATGCCATTAAAATGTATGACCCTGAACTGGTTTTGGTGGCTTTGGCGGGTTCAAACTTAGTCGAGCAAGCACGAGCTGCTGGTTTAAAAGTTGTGTCCGAAGCATTTGCAGACCGTGCTTATAACAGCGATGGTTCATTGGTGTCTCGCCGTTTAGAAGGTGCGGTTTTACACGACTCGGCATTTGTTGCGAGCCGTGTGGTGTCTATGCTTAAAAATGGTGGGGTCGAGTCAATTGATGGCGTATTTACCCCAATTCAGGCTGACACGATTTGCTTACACGGCGATACCGACGGTGCACTAGAAATGTCGGCTGCCATTAAAGCCGAGCTTGTAAAAAATAATATTGAAATTCGCCCATTTGTAAATAAAACATAAGGAAGAGCGCAATGTATAAGGATATTAAAGTCGACCCAGCTCAGCTTGAAGCCGCATTACATGCACGTTTAAAAATCCGTACAGGTTTCGATAAACCAACGGCGGGCATGGCTGCGGGTATGACGCAGGTCAACATGATTTCAGTGCCAAGAGATTGGGCATATGATTTTTTGCTCTATGCACACCGTAACCCGCAAAGCTGCCCGGTGCTTGATGTGCTCGAAGAAGGCATCTATGCAACTAAGCTTGCAGCAGATTCAGACATTCGAACTGACTTTCCACGTTATCGCATTTGGAAAGATGGCGAAATGGTCGATGAAGTAACCGATGCGAGCGAGATTTATAACGCTCATCCTGATTTGGTGACTTTCTTAATTGGCTGTAGTTTTTCGTTTGAAACGGCTTTGCAAGAAGCGGGTATTGAAGTTCGTCATATTCATGATGACACCAATGTGCCGATGTATCTGAGCAATATAGAGTGCGAACCGGCAGGGCGTATTTCAGGAAATATGGTGGTTTCCATGCGACCAATTCCGTCTCATCAAATTAGTGAAGCAGTAAAAATTACAGCGCGTATGCCAAGTGTACATGGGGCACCTGTACATATCGGGCACCCTGAAAGCTTAGGTATTAAGGATGTAAATAAACCTGACTTTGGTGATGCTTCTCGTATAGAAGCGGGTGAAATTCCAGTATTTTGGGCATGTGGGGTAACACCGCAAGCAGCAGTCATGAACTCGAAAATTCCTTTTGCGATTAGTCATGCACCGGGTTACATGTTTATTACCGATATTCCTGACCGTGCTTGGATGGGCTAAATAGCTAAAGAAGAATTAAAAAGGATAAGCAAATGCGTTTTTTATCGGTAAACGCCGATTGTTTTCTGATTGAGCTTGCGAGCTTAGAAGAAACATTGGCGTTGTACAATAAATTGCAAAATACGCAATTGAATGGAATTAAAGAATTAGTCCCCGCTGCAAAAACAATTTTGGTTTTTTTTAATGAGATCGAAACCAATTTTAAAACGCTAGTTGCTTCAATTCAGAGCCTCAAAATTGATTCTGGATTTGAGCGTAGCGGCCAAGAAGTGATTGTGCCGATTTGCTATAACGGTGAAGACCTTGCGCAAGTTGCCGAGTTACAAGGGCTGACTGTTGCTGATGTGATTAGAAAACATCACCAAAGCGTGTGGAATGTGGCTTTTATTGGTTTTGCGCCGGGCTTTGCGTATATGAGCAGTCCCGATAAGCCTTTTACCGATATTCCACGCTTAACGGTTCCCCGTAAAAAAATACCGTCAGGCTCTTTGGGGTTGGCTGGAAAATACTCTGGTATTTACCCAAAAGACAGTCCGGGTGGTTGGCAGCTGATTGGTACAACAACAGAAAAAATGTGGGATTTAGAGCGTAAAAATCCTGCATTGCTGTTATCGGGCATGACTGTACATTTTGAAGATGTCACGCATCGTCCAACTACGGTGACTGTACCGCAGCAAATCACACGTAAGGCTGAGCCGAAACAATCGGTGCCACTATTTACAATTACTGCGCCAAGTTTACAAATGCTTATTCAAGACGAAGGGCGTTTAAACCAGACCAATATTGGTGTTGGCGTGGCTGGTGCAATGGATTTATCTGCCATGCATAGTGCCAACCGTATTGTGGGTAACCTAACCGATACACCTGTCATTGAAGTTTTAAATGGTGGGCTAAAAGCCAAAATGCAGCATGCAGGCGTTATTGCGGTAGCAGGCGCAATCTCAAACATTCGTGTGAAATTTGCCGATGGTCAAACCGCAGACTTTGCAAGCTATCAACCGATTGATTTGGATGAAGGCGATGAATTTCAAATACAGCCACCAACAGCAGGCTTAAGAAATTATTTGGCAGTTCGTGGTGGTATAGACGTTGAACCAGTACTCAATAGTGCCTCGTTTGACAGCTTGGCAGTGTTAGGGCCAGAACCTTTAAAGCTTGGAGATACCATTTACCAAGGGCAGGTAAAGGCAACCAACATTAGCGTAAATGAAGTGGGCAAAAGTGATTTGCCAAAAGCTGGCGAAGTCGTTGAGCTAGATATTGTGATGGGACCACGTACCGATTGGTTCGAACAAGACAGTATTGAACTGCTATGTCAGCAAGAATGGCTCGTGACCAATGAAAGCAACCGTGTCGGGCTAAGACTTTCAGGTGCGCAGCCTTTAACTCGCAAAATCATCCATGAACTGGAAAGTGAAGGCACGTGTATTGGCGCTTTGCAAATTCCACCGAGTGGGCAGCCGGTTTTGTTTATGAATGATCATCCTTTAACGGGCGGATATCCGGTCATTGCCTCAGTTGCTAAACACCATTGGGATTTGGTGGCACAGATTCCGGCAGGTTGCCGCATCAAATTTAAAAAAATTGCCGAATTCACAGATTTTGAGAATGAAAGATGAATACAGAAAAATTATTGATTGCTAACCGTGGTGAAATTGCCGTTCGTATTATCCATGCTTGTCGTGATATGGGAATTGCATCGGTCGCGTTATATGCAGATGACGACATTGGTAGCATGCATGTCGAACTTGCAGATGAAGCATGGGGCTTGGCTGGTGCAACTGCTAGCGAGACTTACCTAAATATTCCTGCGATTATTGAAGTTGCAAAGAAATCGAAAGCGACGATGGTGCATCCGGGTTACGGCTTTTTATCTGAACGTGCTGAGTTTGCTCAAGCCGTGATTGATGCAGGCTTAAAATGGGTAGGGCCATCTCCAAGTGCCATTGAAAAACTAGGTGATAAAATCGAAGCGCGTAAAATTGCAGCTTCGGTTGGTGCGCCCTTGGTTCAGGGTACGCAAGACCCACTCAATAATGCAGATGAAGCTTTAGAGTTTGCCAAACAATATGGTTTACCAATTGCCATTAAAGCCGCATTCGGTGGTGGTGGCCGTGGCTTAAAAGTCGCGTGGAAACTCGAAGAAGTGAAAGAGCTTTATGAGTCGGCAGTACGTGAAGCAAAAGCTGCCTTTGGTCGTAGTGAATGTTTTGTCGAGCAATATCTTGATAAACCGCGCCATGTAGAAGCGCAAGTAATAGCCGACCAACATGGCAATATTGTGGTACTGGGTACACGTGATTGCTCGTTGCAACGCCGTAACCAGAAATTAGTTGAAGAAGCACCAGCACCTTTTATTAGCGATGAGATTTATCAGCAAATTTTAAGCTCGGCAAAAAATATTTGTCAGGCAGCAAACTATGTGGGTGCGGGAACAGTTGAATATTTACTGAGTCGTGACGGCAAGCTTTCATTCTTGGAAGTAAACACACGCTTGCAAGTTGAACACCCAGTGACTGAAGAAACTTCCAAAGTCGATTTGGTGGTTGAGCAAATTCGCGTGGCACAAGGCCATGAGCTTTCTATTAAAGAAACACCGAAAGCTCAAGGTCATGCCATTGAGTTTCGCATTAATGCCGAAGACCCAGCGCGTGGGTTTATTCCGGCCTTTGGTATGTTGAGTTTGTTTGAAGCGCCGTTTGGTAACGGTGTACGCGTGGACACTGGCGTTCGAACTGGTTCATTGGTATCTAGCCACTTTGACTCACTCATGGCAAAACTGATTGTCACTGGTCCAACCCGCGAAGTTGCAATTGCCCGTGCGAAACGTGCTTTAAAGCAATTTAAAATTGAAGGTGTAGCTTCGGTTTTAGACTTCCACCGTGCGGTACTCAATGAACCTGACTTTACCGATAAATTTAATGTACATACACGCTGGATCGAAAATGACTTTAAACAAGAGCTAAAGCCAACCAAACGCGGCATTCCAAACCATCAACAACCAATGTTGCTGAGCTACATTGAAATTGATGGCAAGTTACATCGTCTAGGTTTACCTGCGGGCATGTTTGCACAAGGGTCAGCAACCGCCGTTCAAGCCCAAACAGCCGAGCCAGAAGTCAGTGCCGAGCATTTACTGGCACCCATCAATGGTGTGATTAGTGCTTGGAAAGTTGAAAATGGTGAGCAGGTCACCGAGGGGCAAGTGGTTGCCATTATGGAAGCCATGAAAATGGAAGTTCAAGTACTGGCACATCGAAGTGGTGTTATTCAGATTGGTGCTGAAAAAGGCACGACCTGCCATGCAGAAACCGTGATTGCGAGTATTCACTAAGCTTTGAACTGTTTTAAATTGATTGAGTCTTAGTACGCTAAGACTCAACATAACCTTTATCTATCAAGTTGGTGAGGAAATTTTTCAACGTTGTCGTTAACGAATTTCGTCTTGAAAAAACACAGTAATTATGAGATATTTGTCACAGTTTGGTGATACTAAAAAATTAATCACCGTATTGAAAGCTCGCATATGCGGGCTTTAATTTTTAGCCCAGTTTAAGCATTTCTCACTTAATGAGCTGGCAGCATAAAAAAAATTTGAGAATTTGGCACTCACTCAAAGGCGAATTGAAGAAAGCGAATGAAAATTCTACCTTCATCTGAATATGATCAAATTCTAAAATACAGTGTCTACTGGCTCGTCATTTCGATTGTGATTGGAGCCGTTGCAGGGTTAGCATCGACTTTAATTTTTGTAGCTTTTGATATTTCAAATAAAGTGAGAAGCCTGCATCACTGGCTTATTTATTTCTTGCCTTTTGTAGGTTTTGGTATCGGTTATCTCATTAAAAAATATGGTTCGCCCATTGAACGCGGAACTCATTTACTGATTGATGAAATTCACCAACCCAAGTCGTTTATTCCAAAACGAATGAGCCCCATCATTTTTATTACTTCAATTTTAACGCAGTTGTTTGGTGGTTCGGCAGGGCGTGAGGCCCCAGCAGTTCAGCTTTCAGGTGCTTTAATTGACCACTTAAGCCATATATTAAAAATCTCGGAAGATAACCGAAAAATTTGCTTAATCGCCAGTATTGGCGCGGGCTTTGCGGGGGTGTTTGGCTTGCCTCTAGCGGGTGCAATCTATGGTTTAGAAATTACTGCCTTAGGTAATTTAAGATACTCAGCCATTTTTCCATGTTTTGTGTCGGCGCTGATTGCTTCGGCCATACCTGAGCTATTCGAAATTGTCCATCCGCATGTTTTTTATGTGATTAGTGAATTTCCAGCTATTCATTTTGGAACGCTCATGAGCCTAATTGCAGCAGGGTTGATCTTTGGTTTAGTTGCGCGTTTCTTTATTGCAGCTATTCATTTTGCGAGTGACGTTTTTTATAAATATGTTCGGTATTTGCCTTTAAGAACGATGGTGGGCGGTATCGTCATTATGCTACTTACTTTGTTCACTGCGCATCAGCAATACAATGGTTTGGGTACAGATAAAATCATTTCATCTTTTTATGTGCCGATTGAGTTCTACGACTTTTTTAACAAGACCATTTTTACCGCCATTACTTTAGGTTCAGGCTTTAAAGGTGGTGAAATTACCCCGTTGTTTTATGTGGGTGCGACATTAGGTAATGCTTTAGGGGCGGTTTTAAACCTACCAATTTCATTGCTTGCAGGCCTTGGGTTGGTCAGTCTTTTTTCAGGCGCGAGTAAGGCACCGTTAACCTCTATTATTTTAGCTGTTGAGCTATTTGGAATGAATGTTGCCACTTATGCGATTATTACTTGTTTGTTGGCAGCGCTATTTTCTGGGAATTGTGGGTTGTATCGCCGTAAAAAGTTGATGGATTGATTAATGCTTTGTAAGGAGTTGAGTGGTTTTAGGTTGCTTAATTCCTATTAAATCTTCTTTTTTAATAATAATGATAAAAATTAGCCTAGTAAGTAAAATACTTCTAAAAATATGAAAAGAATTGAATTTATATTTTATAAAAGAAGATGGAAATTAATTTTAATGAACAATTATTGTTTTCTAAATATTTAAATCATGGGTATACATTAATAAAAATTAAAAATATTTAAAAAATTTCCAAAATGTTTCAATTATGAATTTTTTATGACATTTATTGTTGATTATGAATGATTCATGTAGTTTTTGTTTGATTTTTTATCTATTTGGTAAATTAAAAATAATATTTTATGCAAAACAAAATTTTTTTTACTCACGCTTTTTTTCTTTTATATGGGTTAGCTACGCATGCTTATGCTATCGATGATATTTCTTTACCAGATCGTATACGTCAGGAACAACGTTTAAAAGAGCTTAATCAACAATTAGAAGCGCAAATCACTCAACTTCCACCTAAACCTGATACTACCCAATTGCAGGATTTTAAAACTATAGTTGTTCCGGAAGAGCCATGTGTTCAGGTCAAGAATATTAATTTTGATAGCAAAACGTTACAGGACCCTGAATATTATAAATTTCACTTTATGCTTCGGGCAATCTGGAACCATCCCCAGAAGATCATTGGCAAATGTATCGGTACGCAAAGCTTACATAACCTCGTTAATTTTGCCCAAAATGAGTTGATTAAAAAAGGATTTATTACCAGTCAGGTTACTGTTGACCCTCAAGATATCCAGCAAGGTTCTTTGCGACTTGGTGTGCAGATTGGGCGCTTACGTAAAATCATCGTAGAAGGTGAGCAACTCTCCTTATTACAACTTAAAGCAGCTTTACCCTTTAAAGAAGGTGATGTCCTGAATTTACAACAACTTGATCAGGGACTAGAAAACTTAAAACGAGCTTATACGGTAGATATACAAATTTTGCCGTCAAACGAGTCTGTTCAGGAAACTCGGTAATGGCGGCACATTAGTTGAGTTCAAGAATGTTCAATATCTTACAGATACTAAACAGCTTAGAGGCTATGCTGCAACAGGAAAACCAGTTAGTTTGGTTGTGAATATGAACACAAAAATATCCGAAACAGTAAAGAATAATATTTTATCTAATAAGGGAACAATTCAAAGATTTGATCCTATTAAACAGACACTCCACCCATATTAGGAAATTATCAAATGAAGTTTAAACGCCCTATTCATAGTAAAATTTTTACTCCAAATATGTTGAGAGAGCCCCAAGATTTTTTTAAAAGAGTACATAATTACTGTAACTTTTTCCCAGAAATGCTTCCAGAGAAGTGTGGTTTTTGGGAACCATTAAAAACCCCATTTTCACCTGAGATAATAGAAAAATTAGTTCCTAATGACAAAGGGGGAGCCGCTGATCGATTATTGTGCCAACGTTTAAAAAAGCCTCGTTATCAAGGAAGTTTTTGGCCTTCATTGCATGGAGAGACGCATAGTGAGGAATATCTTACCTCAGAGTTTACTCAAATTGATCAGCATAAATTGATAAATTATCTGAAAACTACTACCTTACAATTTAATGCGGACTTAGCAATTATTGATGCAAATCGTCATTCGGAACCACAGTTAGGAATTAAAGAAGGATGGCGTGGGGTAACACCTTTTTCCCATGAACTAAAACATTGGTTACCAGATATGTATTGGGGAACGGTATTTGGTAAACCTTATGTCGATTTATTTGGCTTAGAGTGTTTATTGTCTACCCCCGCGTATAAAGTAGAAAAGTTATCAGATGATGCTGTTTACATTCAATTAACTGAGCAAGTACAAGATATATTTGAAAAAACAGAACATGTGGATGAACAGCGTGAAATAGTTAAACATCATTTGGGTTCTGATGCCTTTTGGTCACCAGAAAAGGCTTATGTAATAAACACGGATTATAGAGTTTTAAAAGGCTTATCTGAACATAATGTAATTCATATTCCTTTGCAGACTAATTATACTGATGTCTTCCGTGTGCCTCATTTTAATTTAATATCAGATGCTTATATGCAAGCAGAAGTACCGCCGGAAAATATTTATACATATTTGAAGGAAATAAAGGAATTTGGTACCGATCAATGGATTATTCAATTGTCTCAAGCATGGTTATTACGCATGTTTGATCCTATAGCACTTGGTTATGGTGTTGAGGATGTTTATAGTCATGGTGAGGTAAGTGAAATAGAGTTTTTTTATAAACCAGATGGATATGACGCTCCTATAGAAAAGGAACTATTTATTGGAGCGTGGGATCGACCAGAGCAAGAAACAATGAGCCGTCAGAAGTATGCTGAATCCATACTTCAAGTATTAGCTAGTAATTACCCATTAGCGCAATCAGAATGGTCAAATGTAGAAAGTAAAGTTGATCATTTTGAGGAATATTCAGAAGTTTATTTAGACCAAATCGATCAACAAGAGTTTAATTTGTTTCGTATAGCAATTAAAGTAATTGTATTTGAGCGGTTTTTTGTTAAGGTCACTTTCATGGATTATTGGTGTAATGACTTGAGTGAATCTCAAGAAATTTCTAACCCAATTTTTAACTCGTTTAAAGCGAAGTAATATTTAGAAATAAATTTTATTGTTTTATATAAGGGGGGCTAATCCCTCCTTATTAGTTAAAATATTTAATTATTAAAATTGAATATTAAAGTAAAAACGGTAGAACTTCTTATTTCTAGATTTTTAGTTATTTAATAGATAAAACCTAAATAATTGTTAGCCTCCTTATAAAATTATTTTTTATACAATGAGTAATTAAATATAGAAATATTAGAAGACTATCATTTATTGAAATAGACTATTGAATTATATTGTCTGTAAATTTAAGATAAATATATAAATATTAATTTAAATAAGAAATAAATAACAAAGAAACTATTTTATTTCCTCTTACTTTTTAATGATCTATTTTAAGACAAATGTCACTTCCTACGCTTGACGCCAACAATAGCGAATACTATCCTTTGCCTGCTGGCCTACATTGCCAGTCGGTTTTAGCAGACCGAGAGCGTATAGCGCATCAAAAAAGCAATTTTTTGGTGGCGAACTCGTTCGTCCCCCATTCGTAGCGGTAGGATGATCTGCCCCCATAAAGTTGGACAGTTAGTTAAGCAGTTTTTATAAACTGGTTTCTATATTGTACAGGGGATAAACCTTGTAGCTTCACCTTGATTCTCTCATGATTTGTATTAGTTCAGACTTGATCGTACATTCTTCTTGAAAAAGAGAAAGTTACCCGTTTTGATAAAGGTGTCGAAATCTTAATCAAACAAAGGTAACTTTCTTATGTTG